>JABHYO010000012.1 GCA_018656865.1 Gammaproteobacteria bacterium
AGGATCCTTCGAACCCCCGCAGCTGCTGGGTCGGCAAATAAACACGACTCGACTCGACTACTGCCCATCGGTACACGGCGGCAGGCTTTATTTCACCAGTGAACTCCCCGCGAGGCTGGATATTTCATCTATGACAAAGCTGAAATCCTGGTATGAATCTGCGGGTAACGGATTGGGCGATATTTACTGGGTTGATTTCCACGACATCTTGTCTGAGTAAGGTATCATCGGGCTTTTTTTCAATGTTGATTTCCCATGGCTACACTGATTACACCTTTCGCTCAGGCGAAACCGGACGAAATGGCGCTGGTCGACGACTTCGGCGAAACCAACTGGGCTGACTTCAACGCGCGAGTGAACCAACTGGTTCATGCCCTGCGCAACGCTGGCATGCAGACCGGAGATAACTTCGCTGTCGTTAGCGGCAACCGGCGAGAATACCTTGAGGCATTTGCAGCCGCTACACATGGTGGCTGGCTATTGATTCCGGTTAACTGGCATCTGGTTGCAGAAGAAGTGGCCTACATCCTGGCAGATTCCAGCGCCAAGGTGTTTATGGTCGATGCAAGATTCATCGAGCTCGGCGAAGCGACGATGCTTCACCCTGAAAGACCGAATCTCAACCGAGTTGTGATCCTCGGGCCTGAAGCCCGGGCATTCGCCGATGAAATGGAGCAAGCGGTCCCGTACGAGGACTTTATCGCTGACGAATCCACGGACGAACCGGAAGAACAGATACTTGGCGGACCCATGTTCTACACTTCCGGGACGACAGGACATCCCAAAGGTGTCAAAGGCAGCATCGCACAGATCGGTGCGCCGGTAGAAACCCTGAAAATGATGAGCGACGGCATGTCCGGTATCCTGGACCTACCACCAGAAGGCCGTAGCCTGCTGGTTGGGCCGGTTTACCACTCCGCGCAATGGGCTTACTCATTCTTACCCATGCTCGATGGCAGCAGCGTCGTCATGCGTCACAAGTTCGATGAAGCAGAAACGCTGCGACTGATCGACGATTATCAGATCACCAATACTCATCTGGTACCCACACAGTTCACACGCATGCTGAGGCTCGACGATAACGTCCGGGCCGACTTCCAGGGCAAGAGCCTCACGGTTGTCTGGCATGGCGCAGCGCCCTGCCCGCCAGAGATCAAACGCCAGATGATTGACTGGTGGGGGCCTGTCATCAACGAATACTACGGCTCAACTGAAGGTTCCATCGTCACCACGGTGTCATCGGAAGATTGGCTGACAAAACCCGGCACCCTGGGTAAACCCACCCCAATAATGGAAGTCACCATCATCAAGGAAGATGGTTCACCAGCGGAAACCGGAGAGCCGGGGCAGATCTACGTCAGAAATATCATGGGCAGCGATTTCGAGTACCACAATGCGCCGGAAAAGACTGCCGCTGCCCATCTGGAACCAGGCGTATTCACCTTCGGCGACATAGGCTACCTGGATGAAGACGGTTACCTCTACATGAGTGACCGAAAAATCGACATGATCATCTCCGGAGGCGTAAATATTTACCCTGCGGAAATTGAATCGGTTCTTATCAATCATCCAACGGTGCTCGATGCCGCCGTATTCGGCATCCCCAACGAGGAATTCGGTGAAGAGGTCAAGGCAGCAGTCGAGCTGGCGGACGGCGTTCTAGCAGACGATCAACTGGCCGAAGACCTTATTGCCCACTGCCGTGAGCATCTCGCCAGTTACAAGATACCGCGCTCTGTCGATTTTGAGACGAGCCTGCCGCGCCATCCGACCGGCAAGCTGCTCAAGCGTCTTCTCAGAGACCGATACTGGGAAGGCTCCGGCAGAACCATATAGAAAATTAGAGGCAGCACCATGAAGTTTGGTCTTTTTGGCATAAACACCGGTCCCTGTGCCGCGCCGGATGTGATGACAAACGTCGCCGTTGCGGCAGAAGGGGCCGGATTTGAATCGGTCTGGACCGGTGAGCATGTTGTATTGCCCGATCCGCAGGAGCCACCGTCTCCAGCGCCACCACTTGCACCCTTTGTTCACCCGTTCACCGCACTCGCCTATGTCGCTGCGTCGACCAGCACTCTCCTTTTGGGCACCGGCATCACGCTGGTGGCGCAACGCAATGCCGTAGTACTGGCCAAAGAAACCGCGAGTGTCGATCAGATGTCCAAGGGACGGCTGCTCTTTGGTATCGGCGCCGGGTACCTCAACCAGGAATTCCAGGCATTGGGAATTGAATTTTCAGAACGTGGCGCAAGGACCGATGAATATATCGACGCCATTCGAGAACTCTGGACATCAGAACGTCCCGAATTCGAAGGTCAGTTTGTAAAGTACAAGAACATACAGAGCCGACCCCAACCTCATCAGGCTGGAGGCCCACCGATTATCGTCGGCGGTGTCAGCAATGCCGCCTATCGTCGTGCTCTGGAAAAAGGTCAGGGCTGGTACGGGTTTGCGCTTGACATCGAAACCAGTCAAACCTGTATCGATGCGCTGAAACAACTCCGCGGTTCCATTGATCGCAATAATTCACTGGGTGAACTTGAAATCAGTATCACGCCGCGCATGCCGCTAACCAACGATATTGTTAAGGCCTACGAAGACATGGGCGTTGACCGATTGATCCTACTGCAGACGGGTCAGAATGAAGAAGAACTGCTCGCCTATGTCGACCAGATAGCGACTGACTATATTCGATGACCACCATTGGCCTCATCAGTCCGGGAGAGATGGGGGCGTCAGTTGGTGCAGCAGCCAACCGGGAGCACAGCCGTGTGATCTGGGCCGGCGATGGCAGGAGTAATGCTTCCCATGCACGAGCGCAGAAAGCAGGAATAGAGGACTGCCATACTCTTACAACAATGACGGACAACGCCGATTTCATCTTGAGTGTCTGCCCACCTCACGACGCACAATCTGTTGCCGTCAGCGTTGCCGAGCTGAACTTCAACGGTATATTCGTCGACTGCAACGCGATATCGCCTCAAAAAAGTCGTCAACTGTCACAACAACTCAACGAGTCACGATACGTGGACGGCGGCATCATCGGGGGGCCTGCCTGGGATGCTGATTCGGGCACTCGACTGTATCTCTCGGGTGAAAAAGCCAAGGCAACGGCTGAACTGTTTCAAGAATCACCACTACATGTCACGGTGATATCCGGTGACATCGGTGCTGCTTCAGCAATGAAAATGGTCTTCGCGGCCTATACCAAGGGCACTACCGCCCTGCTGGCAGCCATTCTCGGGGTAGCGGAACGTGAGGGCATAAGGGATGTGCTCGAAAGTCAGTGGGGGGAATCATTTACAAGCCGGACCCACAACCAACTGGTGACCAATTCATCCAAGGCCTGGCGGTTTTCCGGTGAAATGCTTGAGATAGCACAGACCTTCGAAGATGCCGGTTTTCCCGGTGGCTTCCATCAGGCTGCAGCGCAGATCTTCGATCAGCTTGGCGAGTACAAGGACGAACCGGCTGAAGAGATCACAGCGTTACTGCAGACACTGGTTCGACCTTCTTAACCTCATAGCTGAACATTGACCGGCCCCAGAGATAGGCGGCAAACCCATAGAGAACATTGGCAACCAGTGCGGCAGCAAAGATGCCGACGTATCCCCATAGGTGATCAAATAGAATCGCCATCGGTATGTAGACTACAGTGGTTCTCAAAACAGAAAGGATCGTTGGTGGTATTGGCTTACCCAGCGCAATAAACAGTGACGCACTGACCTGACCGGCACCCATCACACCAAAACTCGCCGGAACAATCAGGAAGAACCAGCTCGCGGCAGTGACGAGTTCAGGCTCATCGTTGATCAAGCTGACCAGATTATCGCCAAAGGGAGCCAGCAACGCGAAACAGATCAGACCCCAGCCAAGGCAAAACCTGTGGGAGACAGACAAGACTCGATAAATACGATCAATTTTTCTGGCACCCCAGTTCTGACCAACAAATGGCGCTACGCTGGCTGCCAAAGCACCCAGGAGCATGGTGACCATCATCTCAATCCGGGAAACGATGCCGTACCCGGCGACGATCAAATCGCCGTGGGCTGCCAGAAGAACAATAGTAATTGCCATGCTGAGAGGTCCAATCAATGCTGACAACATGGAAGGCAGGGCGATACGCAGGATAGTGCGTACCGATTTCAGGAAGTCTTTTGTCGCTCCCGAATAAAGCACAATTCGTTCTCGCCAAACGAGAAATGCAAATGCCACAAGTCGAAAAATACCAACCAGAATGAATCCGTAAGCAGAACCGACAAACCCATAGGCCGGTACTCCAAAGAGCCCGAACATAAAAATTGGGGAAACGACAAGCTGCATCCCCGATGTCGCCGCCATGATATAACCAGGTGCTTTGGCGATACCCAGAGCCCGCAACACACTACTCGCCACCATGGGGAGAGTGAAAGTGATCAAACCAACTACCCAGACCTGCGAGAAGTCGACGACAAGTACCAGCACCTCGCCTTCAGCCCCGATCAGCGAGTAAAGATCCTCGAACAGGAAGTACGCCGCCCCACCAAGAAATAGTGTCAGCGCAGTCGTCAAAAACACGGTATGCGTGACATATCGCTTAACCTGCTCTCGATTACCCGTGCCTTCTGCCCGCGCGATGACGGAGGAGGCACCGGTACCAACACCCATAGATATGCTGGTCAGCGCCATAATAATCGGGAACATAAAACTGGCGGCGGCGAGCTCTTTCGCCCCGAGCAAGCCGATGTAGATAGTCTCAATCACAGTGCCAAGAATCATGGACGACATACCCAGGAAAAAGGGAATCGTCATACGCGTCAGTTGTCTACTGACACTACCCTGGGTCAGATCTTGGATCGCCACATCTCGTTCCTGTGCGAGAATTCGATACCGCTTTGGGCGGAACTAGGTCTTTCTTGTCCGAGGACTCGACACCGCGGTGCTAGTTTCTTGATAGCCTGTTGATTTATAAACCAACAATATTGGGCAGTCGCACCTAATACCCATGAAAACTGCCTATTTCGGACAGAAACTAGCTCATCTTCGTCGACCTGAGCTCCGTTGCCAAGCAGCAATCGTGTCAGTGTTATCATCAAATAATCACCAACGAGGTCATCAGCGAGGAGATCGATATGAGTTTAAGGCTGGGCGTCCATGTCGGGCAGCAGAATATGTCGATGGATACGATGCGTGCACTTTGGCGCAAACTGGATGAAAAAGTTGACTGGATTTCTGCATGGGACCATTTTTACGAGGCTCCTCCTGCTGGCGGCACCCTGGATCACTTTGAGGCAATGGCAACGCTCGGCGCCCTCGCTGCGGAAACCCGCAAGGCTCGCCTCGGTGTGCTCGTTCTCTATGTTGGCTATCGCAACCCCGCCAGCATCGCCAAGGCCGCCGCAACACTGGACCATATCTCCGGTGGCCGATTCGAACTGGGGCTCGGCGCAGGCTGGCATGAACAGGAGGCTATCGCCTGCGGCTACGATTTCCCATCTGTCGGCACCAGACTCGACATGCTGGACGAAGCCTCGACCATTATCCGTGGCATGCTGACCCAGGACCGCACGACTTTTACCGGCAAGCACTTTTCAGTCGACAATGTTTCAAATCTGCCGATCCCCGTTCAGAAGCGGATGCCGATCTGGATAGGTGGGCTCGGCGAGAAAAAAACCCTGAAACTGGTGGCTAAACATGCCGATGGCTGGAACGCTGCCTATACCTCGGTCGATAACTTCAGCCGATTGAGCGGCATCCTCGATCAGTGGTGTGAGAAACAGGACCGTGACCCCGCAACACTTGATCGATCCATCAACCTTACGTTCAACCTGGGTATAACCCAGGCAGAAGTCGATGCTGAACGCGAAAACCTGCGCGCCGCCTGGGGTCCCGTTGCCAAACGGATCGAAAGTGGAGCGTTGCTGTGTACACCCACAGAGGCAGTCGACAGAATCAATGCCTACCGGGAAGCTGGTGCCTCAATGATCAACATTGCCCTGCGGGCACCATGGAATGAGGCGGCACTTGATGTCTACCTGGAGGAGGTGATTCCGGCGGCGCGAGGTTAGACTCGATCCAACGTCATTCTGAAGCTGAAGGCTAATGAATCTCGACGAGATCCTTCACTACGTTCAGGATGACAAACCTGTTCAGGATGACAAATCTGTTCAGGATGTCGGCCTTATCTCCCCGAATGACTCTGGGTTTTCCTTGGGATGAAGGTCAACTTTTGGCGACCTTGACCATTTCCGGAATGCTGGTCAGCTTGACCCGGGGCCTGCCTTCAGCCTCACCTCGGCTCACTTCAACCTCATTGATCTTCAGCCATTCTGAATAGCTGATACTGTCTGGCTGTCTCTCCTGAACCAGCGATTCCGCGCCTTCAACACTTGGATCTTCCGGTATGTTGATGCTGGCTGCCGCAAGATCTTCAACCATGCAGCCAACCGTCTCTTGGGCACAGGTCTTGTTGGTGCCAATAACTCCTGTTGGGCCACGTTTAATCCAACCAGCCGTGTAAATACCCGTAACAGGACTGCCATCGGTATCAACAACCCGACCCGCATTGTTCAGAATCGTGCCCCAGTCAGCGTTATAGGGAACCTCCGGTAGAGGCTGGCCCAGATAACCGACCGAGCGAAACACCAGACCGACGGGGATAATTTCCTCTTCATCCGTCGCAGTCGGGCGAATTGATCCATCGTCACCTGCTACAAGCTTGTTTTTAACGAGGCGAATCCCGGTGACCTTGCCTCCTTCACCCAGCAGTTCGGTGGGTGAAACGAGGAATCGCATGGTTAACTGCCTCGATTTGCCAGCGTTGGGTCTGGCTGCATACTCCTGAACGAAGGCAACATTTTTTTGAGCGTTCTTGTCACCACTTGCTTCCAACGCTGCCGCGCTGGCGTCATCCAGAGTTGCCTCTTCTGCCGACACCGTCACGTCTGCGTCGGCAAATTCTCCCATTTCCTTAATTTCAGGCGGAGTAAAAGCAGCCTGCGCGGGACCGCGTCGACCAAGAATGTAGACATTCTTCACCTTGCTCTTCTTCAATGCTTCGAGTGCATAATCGGCCATATCCGTCACGGCCAACTCCTCATGGGTCTTACACAATATTCGTGCGACATCCATGGCGACATTGCCAATACCCACCACCGCCACACTCTCCTGCGATAGATCGAATTGGCGATCGGCAAAATCCGGATGACCGTTGTACCAGGCAACGAACTCTGTCGCCGAAAAACTACCCTCGAAATCTTCACCGGGCACATTGAGACTACGGTCAAAGGGAGCGCCACTCGTGAAGATAACCTGATGATAGTGCTTTTTCAGATCACTAAGGTGTATGTCCCGACCATATTCGACATTACCGTAAAAACGGAAATTTGCCGTCTGCGCACTCTTGTCATAGGCACGTTGTACGGACTTGTCCTTCTGGTGATCCGGAGCAACCCCCGCTCGAACCAGGCCGAATGGCGTCGGTAGTCGATCATACATATCGAATTCGACATGCAATTCTTTCTGCTTGAGAAAGTTGCTGACGGTATAAAATCCCGAGGGACCTGCACCAATAATCGCAACCCTCAGTGGCTGAGCTTCACTGCCAACTTCTGCCATTTTCGACCCCTTATAAATCCGCGACAAAGATTAGCAGATAAGGCCCTGAATGTGGATGTGCGGCCGAATGAATCCTGTGACTCATGTCATGGCTTTGGAAAAATCCATCTCGATTGATCCTTATTATTCACGCATAATGGTATCCACTCTCTGGTATCAACCTGACTGCAACAAGAGGCCATTCGTTTGTCTGATCTCGCGATGACGTCAAATGTCACGTTGACCACTCGTGATCGCTTTCTCGCAAAACTCGGTATTCGTCCCGAGGACAAGACAGCGACCGCGCTGATGTTCAGCAACATGTTCATGTCTGGCATAGCCATTGGCATGATTCGCGTCTGTGCTTTTACACTGTTTCTCGAACACTGGGGCTCAGAACAACTCGCATTGATTGCCATCCTGATCGCACTGGTCGGCATGCCCATGACGCTGATTATCGATCGCGTAACGCATCGATTTGCAGTAAGGAACTACCTCTTCACACTACTCGGCGTCATTCTCTTCGGACTGGCCGCCATGCGTACACTGCTCGGCGTCAGCAACAGCGAATACCTGATCTTCACGCTACCGCTCTTCTTTGAACTGGTGTACATGCTATTCAGTCTGCAGTTTGTGGCCCTGCTGTCACGACTCCTGAATGTGCGCCAGACCAAGCGCCTCTCTGGCATCGCGCGCTCCGGGGAATTCCTGGCGGAGCTGGCAGGTGGCATGCTGGTCATCATCCTGCTCAACTTTATTCAGGTAACCGACCTCCTCATCGTCGCCATGATTACGACGCTGATCGTGTTCGGCATCGTTGGCTACACCGTCATGCACTTTCATGAGACCCTTTACATATCCTCAGAAGACGACGATGCCACAGCCGCCAGCGAAACCCGTCTGCTGGGAATGCTGCGACTACCCTACGTGCGGTTGATTACCTTCTGCTACGTTACCTACATGTTTGCTTACTTCTTCCTTGAAGTCGCGTTCTATGACTACGCATCCGTGCAGTACCCGGACGAGAAGACCCTGGCGACATTCATTGCCCAGTTTTTTGCCATCTCCGGCTTTCTCACCATGCTCACCATGGTATTTCTGTTCGCACCCTTTCTGCGTATATTCGGCATCATCGCCGGAGTCGTTGCCTTCCCCGCCATAATATTTGTGGGCTCCACAACGATTGTGGCAATGGAATACTCAGGCGCTTCCGTTCTCGCCATCTTTGCCGTTATGGTGATCACAAACGCTTCGCGCATCATCCTACAGTCTGCAATCTGGAAGAGCAGCGTGACCATCCTCTTTCAGGTCTTGCCGGACAGACAGCGCAGCCAGGGAATTGCGCTGACCGAAGGCGTTATAGACCCGGTTGCCGGCGGTCTTGCCGGTGTCTGCCTTTACGTACTAACGATACAACTCGGACTGGAACCGAGAGCATTTCTCATCATCCTAAGCTTTCTAATGCTGGCCTGGATCGCCGTCGGCTTCCTGGTAAGACGGCTCTATCTTTCCAATCTCGTGGTCAGCATCCAGAAGCGAAAGTTGGGTGAAATTTCACTCACGGATCTCGACAATGCCAGCCTCGACATCATCAAGGCCGGTCTTAAGAGCCCCTACCCTGCCGAAGTCTTCTATTGCCTAAATCTACTCGAGGAAATCGAACATCCTGAAATCACCGAGCTGATCAAAGAGGTTCTCGATAACAACAACCGGGATGTCCGCATGGACGTGCTACGCCGTATTGCCTCCATGGACATACAGCCATTGACCTCTCGAGTGTTAGACAGGATCGAAAAGGAGCCTGACCCCATGGTCAGAGGCCAGGCACTGAAAACTTACGCCACCTTGGCCCCCCCGGATTCGATCAAGATACTGACTCCTTACCTCGAAGCCTTTCATCAGGAACTGAGGAAAGGTGCCCTGGTCGGTGTGCTCACACACAGCCGGGATGACGAGAATGCCAACAACACCCTATTGCGCTATGTTCGCTCAGAAGACGTCAATGATCGTCTCTTCGCCGCCGATGTGATCGGTGAAATTGGTGTCGGCCATTTTTCCGGCTACCTGGTGGAATTGCTCGACGACCTGGACCTGCACGTCGTCGAGCGAGCTATCGTTGCCGCGGGGAATCTGCACGACTCAAGACTCGTGAACATTCTTGTAAACAAGCTTGCCGTCGCTTCCCTGCAGGGGACTACCAGCCTGTCTCTGCGCCATTTTGGTGAAACAGCTCTGTACGACCTCGATGTCGGCCTCATGTCGCCGGAGGCAACTCGCCAGGAAAAATTACACATGATCGAAACGATCCGTGAAATCGGCGGAGAACGGGCGACGGATATTCTGCTGCGGCATATCGAGGTTGAACAGCCGGAGCTGCGGCACCAGATCTATCTAAGCCTGGCAACCCTGCACTACCAGGCAGACCCCGACGACCAGTATATCTTCGTTAACAGCCTCGACGAAGAAGTGCAGTTAATAACCTGGTTGCTCGCAGCCATGGAAGATCTGTACGATCAGGAGGGATATGAAACTCTGCATGCGGCACTTGCCAGCGAGCTGGATGTTCGCCGCGATATGATGCTGCTGCTGATCAGCTTTCTCTTCCCCTCAATTGTTATGTTGGATACACGAGCCAACATCGATTCAAAAGTTGCGGACCTGAGGGTGTTCGCGCTGGAGGTCTTGGACAACCTCCTCACCGGGGATATCAAGCAGATTGTTCTGCCTCTGCTCGACGATCTCACCGTCGCTGAACGGCTGGAACAGATGTCAGAGCGTTTCCCCCAGGAGGAGATGGCACCCGACGTCCGTTTTCATGACATCGTTGACAATCACTTCGAGCAGGCTTTTTTCTGGACGCGTAGCTGCATGCTCTATCAGATCGGCATGACTGATTCCCAAGGGCATATGGAACAGGTTGAGCGAGGTCTTAGGGATAAAGAAAGCATTATTCGAGAAACCTCTGTCTGGTGCCTCGGCAGACTGAAACCACCGGAACTCAGACGCAAGCTCAGCACCTACCTGGACGACAGGAGCGAACAGGTCAGCGCTATCGCTCGCAGCATCCATCAAACCCTGCCTGCGCCGGATCCCACCTAGCACAATGCTGCCGGCATGCTGAACAACCAGGCGGTGCGGCGGCCGATCGCGCACGACTGAAGTATCTCGTGACTAGATCCTTCAGCTTCGCTTCAGGATGACCACCGGGACTTGTCCTTCTGACTTTGCTCTCTTGTCATTCTGATTTTCCGCTCTTGTCATTCTGACCGCAGGGAAGAATCTCGATAACCTACCGCGCTCTTCCACCAGACTCTTCGCCAATGCTCAGGACGACTCCTGCCCACTTCGCCCTGCGATAGCGAAGGATCTCATCGTCTATGGCATAATCACGCCATGCTGCTGACCATCGAGAAAGTACTGATTCTAAAATCCGTGCCGATCTTTTCTTCCGTCCCGGAAGGCCAGCTCGTCGACCTGGCAACCATTGCAGAAACTGTTGAATATGATGCCGGTGAAATCATCATGAACCACGGTGATCTCGGTACAAGCATGTATATTGTCGTCGACGGACGCGTTCGTATTTTCGAAGGTGACAAGGATCTCGCAGAACACGGTACCCGAGCTGTATTCGGTGAACTAGCAGCCCTCGACCCCGAACCCAGAGCCGCTTCGGTTCAGGCAATCGAAGACTGCACGCTGCTCCGTCTCGACGGTGAGTCTCTTTACGATCTGATGTCAGGCAACAAGGAAGTCACCCGCGGCATCGTCCAAGTTCTCTGTGACTACACCCGGCAGAATCTGGCCAGAGCGAAGACCTAAACCCTCATGTCACGCATACTGCAGGCTCTTGCCATTGTTCTCCTCGGCGCAGTCGGTCTTTTCTTCTTCCTGCTGGAAAATCCCGATCAATTCAAAGATGAACTTTCTCAGGCCATAGCGGCCAATACAGACTACGACCTTGCAATCGACGGCGAACTCACATGGCGCTACTGGCCACCGATCGCCATCAAGGTGCAGGGAGTATCGCTGCTCGGTCGAGATTCAAACCCACTCGCGCAGTTCGATCAGGTGGAAATTGACGTCGATCTGATCCCGTTGCTGACCCGCCAGCATATTGTCGATATCAACTTACTCACCGTGAAAGGTGGCGTCATCAATCTCGCCATTGACGAAAAAGGCCAGACGAACTGGCAGTCGAAAACAGGGGCGCAAAATAGTCCTGATGATACAACCGGTGAATCACCCCCGCCGCCGACGCTCCATGAATTCACGGTTGAAGGATTGACAGTCCACTACACCCATGACACTGCCAGGTACGAAGCTAATATCAACGCGCTGCACACCACCAGACTCGCCATCGATGCACCCTTTGACATCAGTCTTCAAGCCACGCTGGTTGACCACACTGGCGAACTCCAAGCTGCAACGGGCATTACCGGCCAGCTGGTCTATCGCTCAACCAACCGCCTCGGATTCAATAATCTGGTTGCCGTCACTACGGTGACAGACAAGGAACAACCATACCCGGAAGTTCAACTAGTCACCGACGGCGAGTGGCATCCGGATCGGACCGCACTAGTCCTTAATCGTGCGGATATCAGCCTCAGTTCCCTCAAGTTGTCGCTAACGGGTATGATCAGCCTGGCCACATCGCCCCGATTCGACGGTAAACTTGTTCTGGAAAGTGCAAACCTTTCTCAACTTGCGACTGATCTGAATTTCGAGACACCGGTCACAACGCTACAACTGGAATCCGGGCTCTCCGCTTCGACTGACACCTACCATCTCGACACACTAAAAGGCCGTTTCGATGAGACCAACTTCAAGGGCAAGCTCAGTATTGGTAGCTCCCGACTCATCGGCGACCTGAGACTGGATCAGCTGAATACCGGGCTCTATCTGAAGGACAACGGTGGATCATCTGACACCCCGACAACCGCGAGCTCAACCCCAGACAGCGAACTAATCCCGATCTCGCTGCTCACATCGACCGCTATCGACGCCATTGCCCGTATCGATCAACTGCACCATGCAGACAATCAGTACACCAGAACCAAGATAGAAATCCACAACGACAAGCAGAAGATGTCGGTCATGGCTAATACTCAGGTTCATGGCGGCAAGCTGGTAGCGATGCTCAACACCGATTTCCCCCCGCCGATCTTATCGTCGGTCGATCTTTCCATGGACCGACTCGACGCCACTGCTGCCGTCGCTACCGAAGGTATCACCGGCACACTCACCGGCAATTCCAGCCTGCGGTTCGACGGCACAACGATATCGCAGCTGGAAAATAGCCTAGCCGGTGAATCCGCCTTTACGGTGACGGATGGCACGCTCGACGTCCGCCCCCTGAAAGAGATTGCGGCCACCGTTGACACTATTCTCGGCAAACAGTCTCGCATCAGCACCTGGCCAGACACCATGCCCTTTGAACTTCTGGCCGGCCAACATGTGTTTCAGACGGGTACCAGCCAAGGACAGGTCTTTAACGGTCAACTGGAAAATCTCCATCTCACTGCGCTGGGCGGTTTCGATCTTAGCGCAGAAACTCTCGACTACCAGGTCACCGCCATGTTTGAAAAGGGCAACAACGGACAGTTCACCGTCAGCGATCAGCTTGCTGGCATTCGCTGGCCCATGACCTGCCAGGGGACATTCGACGAGGCAATTTCAGATCTCTGTTTCGGACAGGACAGCGCCATCCAGGATCTTGTCACCGACATTGCCAAACAGGATCTGAAGCGGCGCGGCAACGAAAAACTGAATGACATCATCGAAGAGAAGGTTCCTGAGGAACTGAAGGAACTCACACGCGATCTGCTCAAGGGACTCTTCAAGTAGTGGCGCCGAGCTTCGCCGACAAGCTCCTCGCCTGGTTCGATAACCATGGTCGCAAGGACTTGCCCTGGCAGAAAGACAAAACGCCCTATCGTGTCTGGGTCTCTGAAATCATGTTGCAACAGACCCAGGTCACAACCGTCATCCCCTATTTCGAAAGATTTGTGGAGCGTTTTCCAACCATCGACACCCTCGCCAATGCCAGTCAGGATGAAGTGCTGCATCATTGGACCGGGCTTGGTTACTATGCCCGGGCTCGCAACCTGCATGCGGCAACGCAACAGGTGATGGCAGACTACAACGGCGAAATACCACTAGAGCCCGAGACGCTGGAATCTCTACCCGGCATCGGCAGATCAACCGCGGCCGCCATCGTCAGTATTTGTAGCGGTAAACGGGCCACCATTCTGGACGGTAACGTAAAACGTGTGCTTGCCCGTATTTTCACCATAGATGGTTGGCCAGGAAACACCAGAACCCTGAAGGCGCTCTGGGAAAAGGCAGAAATTCTGACACCGACCAAACGTGCTGCCGATTACACTCAGGCCATCATGGACCTCGGCGCCATGGTCTGCAGAAGATCCTCACCTGTCTGCGACAAGTGCCCCTTCTGTACCGAGTGCCAGGCGAAACTGTCCGATGCCATTCATCTCTACCCCGGAAAAAAACCGAAAAAGGCATTGCCTGTGCGCGCCACCACCATGCTGGTCATCGAAGCGGATGGCAATATTCTGCTGGAGAAGCGACCACCGCAGGGACTCTGGGGTGGTCTCTGGAGCTTTCCGGAAACGACAGATAAAACACCAGAGGAATTCATTCAGGATCTGAGCCTGGAACTCACCACACAGGAACCTCTTGAGTCATTTCGGCACACCTTTACCCACTTCCACCTGGATATCTCCCCCGTAAGAGCCACCGTCAAGGGCACAATGGACGGCATCAGCGACCGCGAACGATTTTATTGGTTCAACCCAACCAACCCCAGGGAACTCGGACTGACGAATCCCGTCACCAGAGTACTGAACACACTGCAATCCTCCGGTACGATCAAGTAGAATCAGCATACTGTTTGAAGGAACACTCATGACTCGTACCGTACATTGCAGGCGATTGAAGCAGGATCTTCCAGGACTAGAATCGCCACCTTTCCCCGGCCCCAAGGGTCAGGAAGTTTATGAAACCACCTCGGCCCAGGCGTGGGAGGAATGGCAGTCGATACAAACGATGCTCATCAACGAAAAACATCTCAACATGATGGACAAGGATGCCCGCAAGTATCTCAACGAGCAAAGAGACAAGTATCTGGTGGGTGAAGAGATCGATCATGCTGAAGGCTACGTGCCGAAAGAAGGCTAACCACATGAAAAATCAGTGGTTTCAACTCTTTTGGTCTTGACTAGAATGCCCGCTTTCGATTTAATCACGCCTCTTTCGGACAGTCGCCCTGAACATATCAGGTTGTCATCCTGATTTGCTAGGCAGTCATTGAGAACTACCAGATCGTCATCCTGAGCACAGCGAAGGATCTCGAAGTAAAGGATCTCGACAAGAAACTCCGAAATACTTTAGTCACCTCGACCTAAGCAGATTGATCTCCAACAGATCCTTCACTTCGTTCAGGATGACCCGCTCAAAATGGCCAGATAGCTCAGTCGGTAGAGCAGGGGACTGAAAATCCCCGTGTCGGTGGTTCGATTCCACCTCTGGCCACCAATCGGTCTGCAGGCGCGAAGCGCCGAAGATCCGAAACCAACTTCAATTAGCCAGGAAGCGACAGGTATTTCGAAGAAATGCAGATAGCGTCGTGAGCCGTGCAAAGCCAAACGCTGTTGAGCCTTTCAGACTACAAAGAAGCGACAGATGATTCGTAGAAACATCGAGAGCGTTTGATGCCGTGCACGATCCGAAACCGGCTCTGTACCACAAACAAGCGACAGGTATTTCGAAGAAATACCGAGAGCGTCGTGAGCCGTGCGCTTTCGTCCGCACCAGCGAATGACCTTTTCCCTCCGCCATCGAATCATCCAATTTTAATTGGCCCAGCTGTGGGGCGAGGCTCAACTCTGCGGGAAAATCTAATTGAATGTGACACCCTTCTTCGACCACACAATTGAATATAAATTAGTTCTAGTCCCCATAAACCTTTATCTGACACCAGGCGTCCAACTAATAATATCTATTCAACATCACATGGAACTCAATGAGAAAACTGGCAACTTCAAAATTTCTGATTTCCCTGGCACTCGTTAGCATTTTTTCAATGAATGCCTTTGGCTGCACCATGTTTAAGATAACGAAAAACGGCAGAACCATCGTAGGAAACAACGAAGACTGGTCAAATCCACATACAAGAATCTGGTTTGAAGCAGGTAATGAAGCCGAATTTGGTGTTGCTTATGTGGGATTTGACGACCTCAACCCACAAGGTGCGTTTAATGAAGCCGGCCTTGCTTATGACATTTTTGCCATGCCCGACAAAAAAATTATAGAAGCTAAAGAAAAAGAGGCGCAACCAGATGATCTTCTGAAAACAATCATGAAAACCAGCAGTACCGTCGAAGAGGTAAAAGCAAAACTTGAAATTTACTCCCTAAAAGGTTTTTCAAAAGTAATGCTTTTGTTCGTAGATAAGAGTGGAAGATACCTCATCCAGGAATATGATGAATTCACTATTGGTGAACAAGCACAATACGTTCTTTCAAACTTTTCACCGTCAAAAATCACAGATCATTCAAAAGTAGAACTACCACATTTCCAAAAGGGTCGAAGCCTGTTAGGGCAGAAACCTAATCTCGACCCTGGTTACTGTGCAACCGTCCTAGATGCACTACATCAGGAAGTCCCTTATTGGGGCGGGACTCAATATTCAACTCTATATAATTTGCACGATGGAACAATAAACTTGTACTACTTTCATGACTACAGCCGCTCAGTACAATTTGATTTAGAAGAAGAATTGGCAAAAGGGAACCATGTCTTGAACATACCTGATATGTTTCCGGAGATTGAGTCTGGCCATGAATACATGGCGAACTACGATGAATATGCTAAGAACTTATTTCTACTCGAGAAAAGTAGTACCTTTTCCGACCCTAAAGTTTTATCAAAGGTTGTGGAAAAAATTCAGTTTGGCCCGCCTAAAAAAATGATCTATGCGCATTATTACAGGATAGAAACTATCGGTAAGGAGTGGCTTGCAAAGAACGATTACCGCAACGCTATTTCGGTATTTAGTATTAATGCAGATGTATTTGATTGGGTTGCCAGCCCTTTTAGACACTTGGCTCACGCCTATATGCTTGATAGCCAATATGAAATGGCAATAGAAAATTATAGTAAAGTTCTTGAAATAAACCCTGGTGACGAAAATGCCAAGGCGCAACTTCAGGAAATTGCCACAATAAAAAGCAAACTAAGCAAATAATGGTGGGCTACCAGCATCGAGGTCTTGAGACGGTTTTGTGTCAACCTGATGTGATTTGTAGTGATGAGTTGAGCGGTATTGCAACGGACGCCCTACTAACTCATTGATTTAACGGTTCAATCTCTATCCCGATGGGACTGAAAATCCCCGTGTCGTGCCCAAGCCGGGTGTCCGAACGCGGATCGGTAGTTCCATCGGAACGCTGCCCGCTCTTGCCAACCTTATCATTGGGGTCCATTCCGAGGACATCGGTAACCGTATAATCCCAAAATACCGGTGTTTCAAGTGTACAATCGAGGCTCAATGACGAAGGAGTAAATCAATGGTCGTTAAAGCAGCAGACGAATATCGACATGACCAGCCCGTTATAGAAGGGCTTTGGGCCGACACGCTCTGGGTCAGTGTGGTCGACCGAGAAGCCGATATCTTTGGCATCATTCACTTTCAACTGACGAACAAGGGGTATGCCCGGTATGAATCCCTGTTTGTGATCGATGGCGTGCAACAGCAGTACGGCAACAAGCACCCGCTGGTAGTAGAGTCTGACCAAGGTCCCTGGACCGACGGTGTCCTGAAGTATGAAGTGGTCAAACCTCTGGAGGAGATTCGAATAACCTTCGACTGGTCACGATTTGCTTTTGATTTGACCTTTAAAGGCAGATTCCCCGTATTCGATTACGACGACTGTGTGAATGGCAACCCTTTCCACGTGTCCATGGAAGCAGGCGGGCACTTCGAACAAGCCATGCACTGCACCGGCGATTTTGAAATTCGAGGCGGTCCCTGCAAGGGTGAAACCCGGCAACTGGATTCCTGGTCGCACCGCGATCACTCCTGGTCTGCCCGGTTTTCAGATGAACCAGAATGGGTACCCACCCAGCAAAATATCACTGGCCACTACTGGCCTTCCATTCAAACCGCTGACAGTCATATCAACGTATTCGGTACACCTGACCCCACTGCACGAGTTGGTGGCTTCATCTCGGATGCCAATGGCTCGAGGGCTATTTTGAGTTGCAGCTGTGAGTGGCTGATGTCCGATAATGGTCGTGATGCTGTCGGCTTCCGCTACACGATAGAAATGCCAGACGGTGAGACTATCCACGTTCGTACCGGTCGAAAGTACGGCCAGGTAAAACTGTGGCTCCGCGGCGAAAACGATCTCGAGAACGTATTTGACTGTTACGAGCCTTTCTTCGATTACGAGATCGAGGAAACCGGTGAGCGCGGCTATGGAGTGTCTGAATATTCAGTGATGCCGCCCTGGCCTAAGTGGCTGGTGTAAATGTATCGCCGTAACCGGCGTGCCTGCGCTTGAGGCGCTTTACGTATATGCCACCGAATTTGATGCACCAGAGCCTGATGGTTTCGTAGCGGGCAGTGATGCCCGCTCTGCCATGAGGTCCTCGCATCACGGTGGCTGACGTTGAATCTACAATAGAGCCAGACAGTGGAGGAAATGATTTCTGGTGGAAATCGGTTGCGTTGGTATGTGCTAACGAACAGCCCCTATTTCCAGCCTGCTAGAAACGGATTTCTTACAATTTCAAGGAAGAACAAAATGCCCCAATCGATGGAACTCCAGACGCTCTCCACATTATTGACAACCACAATGAGATTTTCGCGGATCGCCACGTCACTGCTTTCTATTTTTGTGCTCAGTAGTTGTTCAAGTTCTCATACCCGTCCTTTTTCACAGAACGGATTTTGTCCACAGGTTCCAACTGAAGAAGTCTCCCACAGCGTTTATCTCATTGGCGACACCGGTGAGTTGAGAGGCCTTCAAGTTATTGATGACATAAAAACTCATATCGCCAATAGTCATCTGAGGAAAGATCAAACCACCGTTATGTTTCTGGGTGACAATATTTACCCAGATGGCATGAAGAAGCATGCTGACTATGCATTTCTGAAGGAACAAATAGAGCGTCTGAATACGAACGCTGGAGAACCTCTCGCGGAAGTCACTTTTCTGATGGGCAATCATGATTGGGGAGGAGCTTTGGGACCCGATCACAAGACAGCCGAGACACAACTGCTCTTTCTCGAAGAATTAATTCCGAATCACTCAAAACGGGTACCTGCAGCAGGTTGCCCAGGACCCGTTAGCTTTGACGCAGGACCTTTCCGAATAGTAACTATTGATACACAGACATGGCTAACTAAAGACGATCTTCCTACAGGCTGTCAGCATGTCGACTCAGACGGAAACATCGTGGAAGCTAGTTTTTTGAATGCATTAGGTTCCGAATTGACTAGCAGTCCACTGACTATTCTCGCTGCGCACCACCCTATACAAACTCAAGGCGAGCATGGAGGACGCGGGGGGTTTTGGCGTCGAGCATTCTACCTTTCCCATCTCAACCGCCAGGACTTGAATCACAGTAAATACAAGCATTTACGAGGAAAACTAGTAGAACAGATGAAAGACAGCAAGACATTCATCTATGCATCAGGACATGAACACTCATTAGAGGTAATGGAAAACAATGGCGCAGATTTTCTTCTTGTCAGCGGTTCCGGTTCAAAGACCACGCCAGTGGGTCACTCGACTGACAACAGCTTGTTCGCCTACGAGGAAAGAGGGTTCATGGTATTGAGCAGCCTCGAAGATCAATCCGTTTGGATTCAGGTGGTCGCCTCTGGAGCTAATGAGCATCCAACTGATTGCCGATCACCGGCGGTATATCATCAGCGTCTCTCAAGGTAATCCAGGCAGCCGCCAAATCTAAAGAGGAACCCAAGCCTGTTGGTTCATGAAATCTTCTGAATAGCCTCAGTCGCTACACCGTTACGGATATGCGCATTATATCCAGAAAGAACTAGTACAAGGGCATTGGTGTAAAACAACACATTCCGAGATCAGCATCGAAACTGAAAAGATTTAGTTGTCTCTTACTTTTGTTCGGCATGCATTATCAAATAGGTATAGCCGTCGAGTTCAGGGATATCCATTCCATTCAACATATCGTCATCGATCTTGTTACTTACAGAACCGGTGAATGTTGCTAACGCTGCTTCTACGTCGGCGCTAATTTCCGCATCGTTTTTCTTAGTAGAGGATTTCAATAAGTCTTTTGGTTCATCTCCAACGATGAAGTAATATTTGTCTTTTGCTTTAAACTGTTTAGTCGTCGGATCTTCAATAGGCGAAATGTATATCGTGTGTTCCAGTACTTTATCGGCTCCAATTTTGGCCACCCATCCATCAATAGACCGACCGGTTACAGAAGACATGATATCAAAGAGTCCGAACAAGGTATCGGCTAGCCCTTTTGTAAATGTTTCACCCGGATCATAGGGTCCCCCTTCCAACGTAGATAAGTCTGTACCTTTTATACGGCGAAGCAATTTGGTGAGGCCAGATGCATCAATTTCGTATGCTTTTAGTTCAACCTTCGCTGGACCATCTATGGTTTCCGTAAAAAAAATAGGAGATTCAATTGCGACATTGGCATTCCCCCTCATGTGTTCAGCAACGTTAGTTATTAGCTGATACCCCTGAAAAACTGAGTTTTTGTAGACCTTGGCATAGAGCAGGACCTCTCTATCTGCGATTAGCCCTTTTTTGCTCGCTCTAGGTTCATGTAGGTTCGCTAGGTGTGCTGCGTTCAGTGTGAGTCTCAATATCTTCTTGTGCTCGACCCATATTTGGGATTCGGATACAGGTACCAAAGAGTATTTGGCTGACGCAGGTGCTACAGCAGCAGTTGTCTCCTTTGCCAAAAAGGTATGCCCCGATTTAGTTGCACAACCAGAAACCAAAATTGTGCAAAGAAAAAGAAAGAGGAATTTAGTTGAAGTTGGCATCGACACTCCTTGAGTTAACAAATTTTGAATTTCATGCTCTATTTTTTGATGTCATTGCTCAACAGCAGCCACGACTTCATAATTCTGTATCTACGAACCTCACAATAGACTCAAGAAGCACCTCACGAGGATAGTCATTCTTGGTTGTGAGGGCGTTAATCGCCCTACTGCTAATGTTCGTAATCGCATCCTTTCTTCTAGCAAATGGCAAGATAATCGCCCAGTGATCCCCGTTGGCATAACCTAACAGTGTTGAACTTGGTATAACCGCATCGGAAATAATAACTTGACCATCATTTCTCACATCAAACGTGGAGAGATAACGATAAGTGGGATACATGACCGCTGAAACATCTTTCTGATCCGCATAGGCCGGCAATGAAAAGTATTTAATGTTGGTGGGTAGATTCGAAGCCGACAGACGCGCAAGTTGGTTCTCTTGTTTGAGGTCAGAGATACCAACATCATCCTGTAGCGGGCATTTTTCGAGAGGTAAATGTTCCGCTATTTCATGAAGAAATTGATCTGTCTGATCCGCAAGAGGCGTCCCGTTTACCACACCCGCCAGTGCTACCAAGGCATCAATTTTAGACAAGACCGTTTCATCATTCTCCTTTGCAAGGAAAGTCAGCATGTCAGTGGTGCCTTTCGAGTAGGCAATCACTATAGTTTTCTCTTTTGAATAGGGAAGTGACCTAAAGAACCCAGCAAGGACACGAGCATTGTGATTACTGCTGGCTCTACCGCGAATTCCCGGAATAACGGACGTTCTAATATTCCCGTGAGTAACAATGTGTTCTCTCGCGTACAGAAATGGTGGGGCATCTTCGGCGACACACTCGCCAAATATGCCGGGAACGATGAACACTCTAAGTCTATTTTGGATCGGCGTTAGTTCAGCGACATCGATTTCATCACTCAGGTGTAGACTTTCTTCGCACTCTTGATGCGCGTAGAGATCTTCGCCATGATCGGCGTTAATCGCGCAAAAAACCTTCGCAAACTCAATACTTGCATCTTTGATATTTGACTGCGAGACCGGTTGGCTGACAATTGCTGCAGGACCTCTGTCATAAGGTTTGGTTGTAATACATCCCGACAATCCGAAAACAACAAGAGCAACTAAAAAACTAGGGCGAAGGTAAATCAACATCTTTAGTCTCCGTTGGTCGGCCATCAGCAAAAACATTGACAATCATGAATCCATTTTCTGTTGAGTCCGCAATATCGTTAATCCTTTCAACGCGTGCCTGGCCGCCATTCGCCTCCATATCTTTCGCCCACTGAGGAGGTTCATCGTTCTTGTGTTTAAACAGCTTTTGACTGACATACTTCGCTTTTGGAATCGGAATTAGTTTGAACTCGTCGTGGTATTCTTGTCCCTTCCATTTTTCATTTCTTGTCATCGGGAAGAGAACTCGTTTTCCACTCTGTTCATGCCCCCATTGATCCGGCAGATACTTGTTGTCATGGGCAATAAAAATGGTATCTAAGCCCATATGTGGAAGGTCACTAGTTCGACTATTGAGCATGCTGACTAAGTCTTTCGCTCCGTAGTAATCGTCAATTTCCAGCCAAGGTGGTCTTACGGTTCTGCGCATCCATACCTGTTGTTGGCGATTTTTGCCGGTTAAGCGATCGTCAATGACTCTGGCACTATGATAAACAGCAGGAGTCAGCAGGGGGATATAGACATCCCAAGTCGGCGAATGTCCCATGCCAAAATGGCCGAAAGTGGCAAAACTGGTGTAGTTTTCGATTTCGTCGAATATTCCATACCTATCAATTCCTAAGGCCCCTGGATAAGATG
>JABHYO010000011.1 GCA_018656865.1 Gammaproteobacteria bacterium
GGCAGTGGTTCGTCCGATTCAGTGGCAACTTCTTCGGAACCCAGAGAATCCGCTTCCATGGGTATATCGGTATCCTCTAGCGCAGCGGCGGAATCTTCGGCATTGAGCTCGACGGATTCTTGAGCATTGCTGGCAGCGATGGTTGCTTCTGTGTCTACAAGTTCGTCATTTTTGAAAAAACCGGTATAGACGGTTCCGTCGGGAAGTATCATCGTGCCGGGACCGTTGCGCATATCGTTTTCGAACTGACCAACGAAACGCGTTCCATCCTGCCAGAAGATCGTCCCTTTGCCAGTTCGCTTACCATCGACAACGCCCCCAACATAGCGTGTGCCATCTGGCCAGACGAGGGTTTTAGTGACAGGTTCTTCTGCAAAATCGGCGGCGGTCGCGAATGACGGAATTGAAACCGGCACAAAGAGAACAGCGAGGATGATTAATCTTTTCATTCAGACGTTAAGGATAACGGATTGTCACCAAATTTTGCAGCGTGTATTTGATCTCTAATTGTAAGCGATTTCAAATAAATTCCGATTTGCAGCCTCCGCCATGATCTTCTCGGCTTCGATAATACGCGGTCCGTCGCGTGATATCACTGCGGAAGCAGTTTCGCCATCAAGCAATTTCATCGCCCTGTCACCGTCAAATGCAAGAATACCTGGCCCCTTGAACTGGACTAATTCTTCCAATTCAACCTTTTGGGCTCCGATAATGCCTACATCCACATGTAGGCCGGGAGAAATAGGAACATTAATCCGCCGCGAGGCTTGACCACTGCATTTGGCGATGACACCGTGATCATCGTGATGGCCGGTTGGTATCAGGTAACCACCGATTGGGGAGATACCGATGGAGGCGGGTTCAGCCCGGGTGAGAACGATCGTATCGATATCCTCAGCTGCGAAAGGGAGCAGACTACCGATCATATCGTTGTGCAGCAGTACGGCATCAATCAGGGCGATCTCGGTCTCTTCGCCTTCACTGACCTTGATTCTCTTGCATCGACTGCATTCGTCAGAGGATATTTGACCGCTGGCAACAAATCCGGCGGCCATTCCTGCGACAGAAGCTTCAAGTCGGTAGGGAAACACGTTGTTGGTGCCCGTTGAAAGCGGCAGGATAGTGGCGTCACTAATTTCTCCAGCAACGATCCTGGATGTCCCATCGCCCCCCAGGACGACAAATACGCGGCAGCCCGCTTCCCACATCAGGTGGCACATGGTGCGGGTATCATCGGCACCGTGGGTTAAAGGGAATTTAAGAATTTCTATCCGATCTCGTTCCGGCAGGTTTTCTACTGCCTTTTCATTGATTCGAAACGGTTCGTGAGCCAAATAGATCTTTTCGACCCCGGCCGAAAAAGCACCCAGTACAAGGCGCGTCACTTGTTGCTGCTTTTCATGGTGGTCGGATGTGCTGGCTCGGGCAGCGACGCGTCTGACGTCCCTGCCTGAGAATGGGTTGACGATTATTCCAAGACGCGTCACTGGGCTTTACGCGTAAAGACCCACTGATTGTCCGATGAAAAACTCTCGTTGTAGGTGTAGCCGTCGGAATCGAATGCTTTGACATCCTCGGGCTTACTGACCCGGTTGTGGATGATGAAAGTGGCCATGGCGCCCCTGGCTTTCTTGGCGAAGAAGCTGAGTACCTTGTAGGTGCCGTTGTTGTAGTCCTTGAATACCGGCGTGATGATCTTACCGGGGAGTTGTCCGGTGTCGATTGCCTTAAAATATTCTTTGGAAGCCAGGTTGATGAGGGTTTTGTCCCGATGCTCGGCCAGTTCTGTGCCCAGAGATTTGCCGATGCCATCTCCCCAGAAATCATAGAGGGTCGAGCCATGGGTAGTCTTTAGTTTTGTACCCATCTCCAGGCGATAGGGCTGAATGAGGTCCAGTGGTTTTAATACGCCGTAGAGTCCAGACAATATGCGGAGATTTTTTTGGGCAAAAGTGAAGTCTCGTTCACTATAGGAATCGACATCCAGACCGATGTAGACATCGCCCTTGAAGGCTAGCACTGCCTGCTTGGAACTCTTCGAACGGGTCTTGAAATTCTGGTAGCGCTCGACATTGAGCTCGGCGAGTTTTGGACTGATGCCCATCAGCTTTGAAAGGTCACTCGCTGATTTCTTTCTCATGACTTCCACCAGATCCCGGGTTTGATTCCGGAAAGCGGGTGTGGAGTTTTTTGAAGTTGCCGAAGGGTTGTCGAAATCCAACGTTTTGGCGGGTGAAATTACAGTGAGCATGGATTCGTTGGCAGGCCCCAAAAGTCGATAAGAATAGGGAAACTCGGAGGGAATTGCTACTAACCAGCCTGCAGGCTATGAAATGGCCTGCAGGTCGGTTGCTCTCATCAGTATTGCTTTGTGTTGGGTAACACAATGCCTTAAAGACTGCCGCGCCACCCTTCGACCATTTCATGGTCTGCAGGTCGGTTGGACAAGAAGGTTCTGATGACGCAAAATCCTTTCTATCAAAGGCGCTGGTTGCAGGACTGGGAAAGGCCGGAGCGGGAATAAAGAACGAGTCATGAAGAATCCACTCAAGCGCTGGGATGTCGCGATCACGTTGGTGTTTTTCCTTCTGACGATACCCGCTGAGCGATTTGAGGTTTTCTCATTGCTCGAAGATCAGACGATTTCCTACCGACATATCTTCAGAACCGTATTCGGAAACCCTGAGCATACCCATTTGCGCGATGAGATTATGATCGTCGCTCTCGATGAAGCACTTTACGAAGAATATGGTAGCTTCCCCTTTCGGCGGACAGATCTAGGGAAAATAGCGAAAATACTCTCGGGGTTCGGCGCCCAGGTGGTTGGCCTCGACTTTCTGATGGATTTCAGAAGTTCCTACGACGAGGATGACCCGACCGCAGAAATGCTGAGAGAAGCAGGTAACGTACTGCTTGTATCCTACGCTAATTTCGATGGCGACAGGTTTACCGGACTGACCTATCCGACTGAAACACTACGTCAGACCTCAAAAACCGGGTATACGAATCTGCAGCCGACCAGCGTTATTGTCGACAATCTTGCCCGCCTTCGAATTAACAGGGATATCACCAACAATCGTGATGGCTGGCCTTATGCTGTTCAGGCGCTGGCGATGTATTGGGGTGTAGAGCCCAGGCTCGATGGTGACACTCTGCTACTGGGTGATGTCGAGGTACCGCTGGATCATTTCAGTGACGTCTATATCGATTATCCTGCGGTTGATGCCGGTACCCAGTATCTGTATCAGGGTGAGGCGGGTTTCTCGGCCCTGGAAATACTCGAACTCGAGAATATCGATGAGGATGATGCCGAAGAGTGGCGTTATGTTTTTGGTGACAAGATCGTGCTGGTTGGTGACACCTGGGAAGTGACCCACGATAAGTTCAATACGCCGATGGGTTCTGTCTACGGCGTAGAAATAATTGCAGATGCGATCAGCACACTAATGAATGGCGCGCCGCTTCGGCCGGCGAATATGCTGGTCGAATCCGGTGTTACCGCGTTGTTCCTGATTACGCTGCTGGCGAGCGGCATTATCGGTAGTCTTGGCGGTCGGATCGTGGCTGCCTCGGCACTGTATGTTGTCTATGTGGCTGCACTGAGTGTGGCATATATCTATCTTGGCCTCGTCATATCGATGGTCTACGCCATGCTGGCGGGTTTTGCCACGCTGCTGGCCATGAGCATGAGGTTGTTCATCCTTTCAGAGCGCAAGCAGGAGATGTCTGCGGCGGATTCCGCCGAGAGTAATAAGATGTTGGGACTTGCCTATCAGGGACAGGGTCAGCTGGATGCGGCATTTGAAAAGTACAGACGCTGTCCCCCGGAAGAAGGCACCTACAATCTTGTCTACAACCTGGCATTGGACTACGAGCGAAAGCGCCAGTACAACAAAGCTCAGTCATGTTATGAGTTTATTGCAGAGACGGATGGCAATTTCCGGGATATTGAGAAACGAATCACACGCTGTGAGTCAATGGAAGATGCAGTGCTCATGGGCAGCACCACGGGGATGCTCGGAGCGACTATCGTCAACGAGGATGGCAGTGTTGAAAAACCCATGCTTGGTCGCTACCAGGTTGAGAAGGAGTTGGGCAAAGGTGCCATGGGGATTGTCTATCTCGGCAAAGATCCCAAGATAAATCGGGACGTTGCCATAAAGACCATGGCTCTGTCCCAGGAATTTGGCGATGACGAATTGCAGGACGTCAAAGAGCGATTCTTCCGCGAAGCGGAATCGGCCGGTCGACTCAATCAAGCCAATATTGTTGCGATTTACGATGCCGGTGAGGATCATGATCTTGCCTATATAGCCATGGAACTGCTCAAGGGCTACGATCTGGACAGGCATATCAAGGCTGATGAGCTGTTGCCTGTTGGTGATGTTCTGCAGATCGTCATGGATTGCGCCGTGGCGCTGGACTATGCCCATTCACAAAATGTGGTTCACCGCGATATCAAGCCATCTAACATCATGTATGATCCAGAGACCCGCTCAGCCAAGATCACCGACTTCGGTATTGCCCGGATCACCGACTCAAGCAAGACTCGCACAGGTACCGTTCTTGGGACCCCCAACTACATGTCTCCTGAACAGTGTATGGGTAAAAAAGTAGATGGCAGGGCAGATCTTTTTTCACTTGGTGTTGTGCTATATCAGTTAGTCAGTGGAGAACTGCCTTTCAAGGGTGATTCGATGGCGACATTGATGTACTCAATCGTAAACGATCCTCCGATTGACATTAAGAAGGTTAAGCCGGACATTAATACCGCGCTCAGAAAAGTCATTCACAATGCCATCGGTAAGCGACCGGAAAAACGCTATCAGAGTGGCAAAAAAATGGCAGCACATCTTAAGGTCTGCATGGAAAGGATGGATCTAGGTAACAAAGACGAAAAGGCGGGGAACGCTGATTTATGAGTCTGAACCTGCAAGGAAAGATCGAGATCGTCAGTCGTACCGACGAAGGTCAGGTGCGGGATCATAACGAGGACTATATTAGCGACAATCCGACGCTCGGTGTTGCGGTGCTTGCGGACGGCATGGGTGGGTTGAATGCAGGAGAAGTTGCGAGTTCCATGGCGGTTCATCTGCTTATGCAGGAGCTGATTGCCTATCGGCTTGGTGAGTCAGAGCTACCGGCGGAGCTCGGCCATGAAGAATCCGACCTGCCGATGGAAACGAGAGTTGTTCGCAAGGTTGTAGAGATGGCGAATGACGCTGTCTTTCACTCCTCTCAGACACAGCCTCAGCACAAGGGTATGGGTACAACGGTTGTTGTCGTCATATACTATGACAACAAAATGTCTATCGCCCATATCGGCGATTCCAGAGTATATCGGTTCCGTGGCAAGGAACTGGAGCAAGTGACGAAAGACCATAGTTTCGTCCAGGAGTTGATCGACAAGGGGTTGTATACAAAAGAAGAAGCACGGACATCAGACAAGAAAAACGTTGTAACAAGGGCGCTTGGCGTTGCGCCTTTTGTTGAGGTCGAGTGTCATGAGTATGAAACACAGGTCAACGATATCTATCTCACGTGTTCCGATGGTCTGCACGACCTGGTCGCCGATCATGATATTGAGCGGGCTTTTCTGGAGTTGAGTGGCAATCTCACAGAATTGGCCAACTACCTCGTGGAATTGGCCAACGCTAACGGCGGCAAGGATAATATTTCCGTCATACTGACAAGAATAGTCAAACCCTATCCAGACGAGGCGGACGAAGGTCTGCTTCAGCGGATCGTCAACTGGTTTGAGTGAGTCGAGCTGAATGACAGTAACAATCATTGTATTTAGAGAAGACAAACAGGTTCAGCAGATACTGATGGAGCAGGATAAGCTTTCCATCGGTCGACGTGCTGAATGCGATATTCCTATCAAGGATCCAGCGGTTTCGGGGAATCATGCAGAGATCGAATATGTTGGCAATGGCTACATTCTTCGGGATCTGGGATCGACAAATGGTGTTCATGTTCGCGGGCGTCAGATTCAGGAATACGCGCTTAAGAACGAAGATCTTGTAACGATAGGAGAGCACCAGTTACGGGTCCTGATTCCGGACAATGCCACGCCACCGACAAAGGCATCGCCGAAAGAAAACGTTGACGAGTCAGTCAGGGATGCCACCCAGGTCAGGGCAAAGCCGGTTGAAAACCAAACTGACGGATACCTCAAGTTCGTCAAGGGTGGTGAGCCCGGTGAAGTCGTCAAACTCGAGGAGTCGCTGGTCACGATCGGTGTACCCGGAGTTCAGGTAGCCGCGGTATCGAAACGTCCCCATGGCCACTTCATTATCCACGTGGATGGCGGTAAGGACCGAAACAAGACTCCCGTCGTCAATGGAGAGGAAATCGGCTTCAAATCCCGCAGACTAGAAGTAGGTGACCTGATAGAGGTGGCTGACATCCAATTGGAATACTGCTTCGACTGATTCACGTGACCGGCTAAAGTCGGCCGCCCTCTGAGAACGGGAGTTGCCCCGCAGCCGAAGGATCTCGTACAGTGTGGCTTACAATACTCTTACAACTGAGCCCCCGGAATGTTACCCGCTCCATAAAAAAGGAGTACCATTTGTCGAAGACAATGGTTTGGGTGATCAGTGGTACAAGCCATGGGTTTAATGGACCAAGCTGGGAGGAATACCGACAAGTGGTGCTGTCTGGGGACTATTCTGGTTTAAGATAGTATCGTCAATCCACCCTGCATAAAGATTTGGATGGTTGTTACCGAAAGGTAAATAATCGGAGGATGAAAAAATGAATTTGAAGACGATGGGCCTGAGTCTGATTATGGGTTTACTGATCTCAGCTGTAAGCACCCAGCTTGCCGCCAAGGAGCCGCCAGTAGCCAAACTCGTACAGATCGAGGGTAGTGTTGAATATTCCAGAAATGGAACCCGGTGGAGTCCGGTTCGTCGAACCAAATACCTGTTTTCGGGTTACCACATTCGTTCAGGCAAGGACGGATCAGGCAAACTGATCAGTCAATCTACTGGAAAGTCTCAGGAGCTTGGTTCCAACACCGTCATTCAGATCGCCGACGGTAATATCGAGGTTATTTCCGGCAGTTTGTCTGAGCCGGAAGAAGAGGAAGTTAGTCTTTTTCAGAGTTTGCTCAACAAGTTTGCTAAAGCACAGCGTTATACCACGGTGCGTCGTAGTGCAACATCTGGCGATGAACCTATTTGCGACAGTAAGGTTCGTACGATTAGAAATGTGACGGTATCGCCGTCGCATTCGGATCTTGTCTGGCGAAATGCCTGTCCTGAGTTTTCCTACAAGCTCGTCATAGATGACGATGTTATTGAAGTTCCCGCTCAGTCCACATCTGAAATGATTCGGTACAACATCAGCACTGTTGCTGCCGGTGAGCACCGATACCGTGTTGAGGTTCTTGATAAGGACGGTACGGTGTATATCCCGAGAAAGGAAAGCATGTTCACAGTGCTGACCAAGAAACAGGAAAAAGAAGTCCTCGATGTTCTCGGTCAGGTAGGTGATGACATCTTCCTGGAAACGAACATCTTGGAAGAAAACGGCATGTACGTTGCGGCGATGGATGCCTACCGCGAGTATTTCCTGGAGAATCCCGATGATAACGATATGCGGCCGCTGCTGATTCAGTCCTATCAGGATCTTAAGCTTTCCAATCTGCGTGAAAGCGAAGCGCGTCTCTACAATGCAGCGCTGGAAGAAGATTACTGACGGTAGGCAGCAATAGCTGCACGAAATCAAAGCTGTAAAAGCCCACAAGTATTTTATAAGATGCTTGTGGGCTTTGTTTTACCTGAGGCTCCCTGATAAATGGGTGCACACCAAAAACGTTACGACCTGATTGCCGTCGTCTTTTTCTTCCTGTTGGCAATGATCCTCGAGTATCGGGAAGCATTTTCCCTGATCGAGGATGAAACGCTTTCCTATCGTCAGATACTTCGTACGCACTATGGTGATGAGGATCTCACGAGCCCCTCTGAAGATGTGGTTATCGTCTATACCGACGAAGCGTTCTACGCCGAATACGACAAATTCCCTTTGCGCCGAGTTGACTTGTCGACCATTGTCGTTCGGCTTGCTTCCATGGGTGCCAAGGTGGTGGGCGTTGACATGCTGCTCGATTTCAACAGCGCGTACGGTGAAGATCCGACTCTCGAAAATGCTCTGGTTGAGGCTGGCAACGTGTTGCTCGTATCCCAGGCAGAAATTGATGGCGATGAGTTCAAGGGGCTGAACACATCGATAGACCGATTCAACGACGCCACCGAAAACGGGTACTCGAACATCAGTGCCAACAGCGCTATTTCCGAAAGTATCGTCCGGCTTAGAATTTATCCGGAGATGAACGACAACTACGATGTCTGGCCATTTTCGGCAAAGGCTGTGTCAATGTTTCTTGAGGAAGAGGTCTCGTTGACGAACAGCACTTTGACGATTGGTCCTGATATTCAGATACAGCTCGATCAGTTCAACGATATGTATATTGATTATCCACTGCTGCCGGTGATGGGCGAGGGTACGGCCCAACTGCATGATGTTATCGGTATCTCAGCTTCGGATTTGCTCTTCCTCGATGATGAAGAAGAGCTGGAGGAGCTGGCCTATCTTGTCGAAGATAGGATCGTGCTTGTCGGTGAGGTGGCGGAAGTCGCCCATGACGAGTTTGAGACACCAGTAGGCAATGTTTACGGTGTGGAGATTATTGCCAATTCGATTACCACTATGCTGAGGGGCGGTCCGCTTAGGCCCGCTTCACTCTGGCTTGAACTCGTTCTCGGAATTTTGCTGCTGGCTGTTTTTCTCGGCACTCGTCAGATTCAGAATCCCATGCCGAGAAATACGATCAGTATTGTCGTCATCCTCGCTTACATCCTGCTCACCTCCTATCTGTACATTAGCAGTGGACTGGTTATTTCCATGAGCTACCTGGTCCTGGCTGCTATCTTTTCCATGATCGTGGTTAATGTCAGGTTTTACATCACGGAGATGGGTCAGAAGGCTCAGATCCGACAGATGTTTGGCCAGTACCTTTCTCCCAAGGTGGTGGAGGATCTGGTGGAAGATCCATCCAAGGTTCAACTGGGCGGTGAAGAACGCGAGATGACGGCCTATTTCTCTGATATTGCCGGTTTTTCAAGTATCTCGGAACACATGACGCCGTCTGAACTGGTACAGCTGCTGAACGATTATCTGACCGAGATGTGTAACATCATCATCGGTCTTGAGGGCACCGTCGACAAATATGAAGGGGACGCAATTATTGCCTTCTGGGGCGCACCGACGGTGCAGCTCGACCACGCGCGACTCGCCTGTTATGCGAGTATCGATATGAACAAGCGACTCGTCGAACTTAGAGATAAATGGGAGGCTGAAGGAGTACCTCAGCTTCGTGTCCGCATGGGGTTGAATTCGGGACCTATGGTTGTAGGAAACATGGGTTCTGTACAACGGATGAACTACACGATCATGGGTGATGCGGTGAATCTGGCAGCGCGCCTCGAAGGTGCCAACAAGGCCTATGGTTCGAGAATGATGATTTCCGAGTCGACCTATCGAGCCTGTGCTGACGATATTGATGTGAGAGAACTGGATAGGATCAGGGTCGTCGGTAAATCAGAGCCGGTTACCGTCTATGAATTGCTGGATCGTAAAAACCAGTCGACGGCCGCAGTCGCGGATCTGGTGCTGCAGTTTGAGACGGGACTCGGTCTTTACAAGGATGGTGATTTCGCGATGGCTCGATCTGAATTTCAAACCTGCCTTGATATCGTTGGTGAAGACGGACCTGCGCAGGCCTATATCGCACGTTGCGAGCAGTACCTGGAAAATCCACCGGACCCGGACTGGGACGGCGTGTTCACCCTGACGGAGAAAGGTTAATGTCAGTCCAATCGAGAGTCGAGGAAAAGCTCAGTAACGCACTTGAGCTGCAACACCTGGAAGTCGTCAATGAAAGTGGCAACCACAATGTTCCGGCTGGCTCTGAATCTCATTTCCGGGTCGTCCTTGTGTCCCCGGAGTTTCAGAGTAAACGTCTTGTTGCAAGACACCGGCTGGTGAATCGGGCACTCAAGGATGAACTCGAAAATGAAATTCATGCCCTGGCTATCCATACCTATACTGAAGACGAGTGGCAAGAAAAGAACGGAACGGCTCCCATGTCGCCACCTTGTATGGGCGGCTCATCATCGCAGTGAAGTACCGGTCGACCTCAGCAAATGTCTGACTGTCAGGCGGTGGGTATACACCGGCTGGATCAGGTCAGTCATGGGCGGCAATCAGAATATCTCTATCGATTAAGTGGTCTGGCACACCAGACACAGGTTCGAGTCATTCGTCGGCGCAGAAAGACCATGGCGCTCTATGTTGAAAAAGGATTGCTCACCGAACTGAGAGTGCCGACTAACTGTGCCTGGCAGGATATACATGCCTTCCTTGAAAGCCGTTTCGACTGGATTATCTCAGCCGAAGAGGAAATGATGAACAGGGAAGTCGGCCCTGTCGATGAATTTAGAGCCGGTGGTGTCATCAGCTATCTCGGTAGTCGTATCCGGCTTCGTGTGGTCAAGAGTCGTTTTAGTGTCATCGAATACAATGAGGATCAGCTTTACATCAGCTGCACGAATCCTGGTAAACCACAGCTCATTGAAAAATTGGTGACATCCTGGCTGAGACGACGTGCCGAGGAAGTATTTTCTGTGCGTCTGGACGTGCTGAAAAGAACCTTCCCTGATGTTCGGCCGCATGGCCGTTTAAGCGTGCGAAAGATGAAGGCGCGGTGGGGAAGTTGTTCCAGTCGGGGTGAAATCTGCCTCAACCTCATGCTGATTCGCGAGAGGCTGTCGCAAATTGATTTCGTTATAGCGCACGAACTTTGTCATTTACGTCATTTCGCCCACAATGATGCTTTTTATAGTTTGCTGGATCGGGTTATGCCTGACTGGCGCGAGCGGGAACAGGCGCTCGGCAAAGCCGGTTAGCTGGAAAATCTAGAGTAGGGGTTCGAGTTCTGGCCAGATGTCATCCAGCAGTTTAGGCTGGGCTTCGACGGTCGGATGTATTCCATCGCCCTGGATCAGTTCTCTTTCAGTTGTAACGCCATCCAGAAAAAATGGAACAAAGGGGAGGTCGTACTCATCAGCCAGCGATTCGAAGGCATTTTCAAATGCCTTGGTGTAACGGCGTCCGTAATTGGGTGGCAGGACCATACCAACGAGCAGTACACGGCTGTCAGCAGTTCGTGCGGCATCGATCATACGAGCGAGGTTGTTTCGTATCTTGTCGATGGGGTAACCGCGCAGGCCGTCATTGCCGCCGAGTTCAAAGATAATGATGTCGGGTTGGTGTAGTTCCAGGGTTTTAGGTAATCTTGTCACCCCTCCACCGGTGGTTTCACCGGAGACGCTGGCATTAACAACCTCGTAGTGTGGGTATTGCAAAGCCAGGCGATGGGAAAGCAGACTTACCCAGCCCTGATCCTGGTTCATGCCATAGGCAGCGCTGATAGAGTCTCCAAAGACGACGACAGACTGGGCCTGAGCCGCTTGGCAGAACAGGAATAGAATTAACGGCGCAAGTAGTTTCATGATCAAATCAAAAGACCTCGGTAAAACAGTCAGCACTTCGGAAGGTCAGCTGACCATATTGAAAGGGATCGATCTGGAAATCAAGAAATCCGAGTCGGTTGCCATCGTTGGCGCGTCCGGGTCCGGGAAAACGACCCTGCTTAGTCTTCTGGCTGGCCTCGACACACCATCGCGGGGTCAGATTTTTCTTGGTGACTATGAGATTACAGCGCTCAATGAAGAAGAACGGGCGATGGTCAGATCGGAGCTTGTTGGATTCGTTTTTCAGTCTTTTCAACTATTGGCAAGTCTATCAGCCATAGAGAACGTGATGCTTCCTTCGGAGTTGAAAGGTGACCGGAATGCTGCTCGAAAGGCCCAGGAACTTCTGGACCGTGTAGGCCTGGGACATCGAATAAACCACTATCCAAGACAACTCTCCGGTGGGGAGCAGCAACGAGTTGCCATAGCAAGAGCTTTCGCGTCTTCGGTAGATATTCTCTTCGCTGATGAACCCACGGGAAACCTGGATACGGCGACCGGTCAGCACATTATAGATCTGATTTTTGATCTCAACGAGGAGTTTGGCTCGACACTGGTGCTGGTAACACATGATCATCGACTGGCCGATCGGTGTCAGCGATCCATTCATATTGCTTCCGGCGAACTGGTCGATACGCAGGGTCAGAACGTCTCGGCGATCCAGAAGGCACCCTGAACCGTGCTAATTGTGAATCTGGCGATAAAGCTGTTGTGGAGGGACTGGCGGGCTGGTGAACTTTCGCTGCTGCTGGCCTCTTTGGTGATCGCGGTGGGTACCGTAACCACAGTGACGCTATTTGTTGATCGTTTGCAGCAGGCGCTACTCGCAGAATCCGCAACCTTTCTCGCCGCAGACCAGGTTATTTCCTCAAGTGAGCCGCTCGATCCGATTATTCTGGAGGAGGCGCAGTCACTAGGGTTACAAACATCGACGACCATGAGTTTTCTTTCGATGGTCTTTTCAGAAGATCGCGCACAGTTTTCTTCAGTGAAGGCAGTCGATAAGAATTACCCGTTGCGTGGTCGGCTGATCGCAGGAGATGAACCCTTCATGCGTGGAACACCGGTGGATGATGGTCCGAAACCTGGTGAAATATGGATGGAGAGCCGATTGTTTCCGGCACTTGGCGTCAGTAAAGGCGATTTTCTGGATGTCGGCGTTGCCAGTATCCCGGTGACCCGGGTTCTGATAAAGGAACCTGACCGTGGCGGTGGCTTCAATAGTGCCGGTCCACGGGTACTGATGAACCTGGCTGATGTTCCAAGGACAGAGGTTGTTCGGCCCGGCAGCCGATTGACCTATCGATACCTGTTTGCTGGCGAGCGTGGCGCGATCAGCGAATTCGTCGCCTGGGTGAAACCCAGACTAGATAGTGACACGAGGGTTTTAGGTATCAAAGAGGGTGCGCAGGGAATTGGTGACGCCCTGGAAAGAGGTGAAAGGTTTCTTCTGCTGGGTAGCCTTCTAGGGGTTGTGCTGGCTGGCGTCGCTATAGCACTCGCGGCTCAGCGTTACAGTTTAAGACACTATGATCATGTCGCCATCATGAAAACATTAGGCGCGACTCCGAAAGTAGTGGACCTGACATTTGTCACCATTTTCTTGATCCTGGGGTCGCTCGCAACATTGCTCGGCGCTGCCATTGGTTATCTGATGCAGCTTGGTGTGGCGGAGATTCTTTCACCTTATATCCCGATCGAATTGCCGGAGCCTTCCATGCGTCCGGTGCTGCTCGGCCTGATTACCGGATTCGTCTGTCTGCTTAGCTTTGCCTTGCCACCGCTGCTGAAACTGAGAACGATTGAACCTGTTCGAGTTATTCGCCGGGATCTCGGTGAAGCTGGAATTAGCGACTGGTTGACCTATAGTTTTGGTGTTGTTGGCACGCTGTCGCTGATGTGGTGGTATTCAGGCGATATCCGCCTGACGGTCATGATTTTTAGTGGAGCAGTGGTGTCTTTGATTTTACTTTTCTTCGTTGCGCATCTGTTGCTCAGGAGTGGCAGAGTGCTTGGTATGCAGGCAGGAAGTGCCTGGCGGCTGGCACTTGCAGGTATGCAGCGACGTGGGCGGGAAAATACCTTGCAGATCCTGGTGTTTGGTCTTGCCATCATGCTACTGCTGATTATCTATCTGGTCAGAACGGCACTAATTATTGAGTGGCAGGCTCAGATTCCGGAGGATGCCCCGAACCATTTTGCGATTAATATTTCTCCAGA
>JABHYO010000099.1 GCA_018656865.1 Gammaproteobacteria bacterium
GTCTTAATCGACATATCCGGAAGGTAGGCAACCCCACCATTCATATCTGGCCAGACGGCGCCCTCGGCGTATTCTATGTCTCGGTCTCCATCGGTGGGTGGGGAGCAAGTGCCATCAACTATATTGAATCCGGCGACCTGGGTAGTACCTGGACTGACCCGAGACGCCTGGTCACATCACCCTTCCTCAATATCAGCACCCTGGTTAGAACGCCGCCCGTGCAGCTGCAGGACGGTAGTATAGAACTGCCCGTCTATCACGAATTCATTGGTAAGTTTTCAGAATCACTGCATGTGGCCAGAGATATTACTGTGATCGACAAACGGCGGATATCGTGGGGCACGTATTCATTACAACCCTCTATTGCACCGATTAACGAAAGGCAGTCGATTGCATTGCAACGGTATGCCGGTGAGCCGCCGGGCCGTGTGCTCAGCTCAACATCGCTGGATACGGGTATCAACTGGTCGTCACCTGAGCGCCTTTCACTACCGAACCCCAATTCGGCCGTGGCGCTGCTGAACACCGGAGACGGCCATCTGCTGCTGGCCCTTAACGACACAGAGGACGGACGGAACCGGCTAAGCCTTGCCACACAAAAAGTCGGCGAAGACACCTGGCACATCATCAGGACCATTGAGGAAGAAGTGGACACAGAGAATGAGGAATTCGAGTTCTCCTATCCATCTCTCGCCATCGATGCGGCAGGCGACATCCATCTGGTCTATACCTGGAATCAAAGCAGAATACGGCATCTCAGATTCAATCGTGCCTGGCTTAAGGCTGAATCCTCCTGATCAGCGACAGCCATATTTACTCGCTAACATGTTTACTCGCTAAGAGGGACCGCACCAAAGGTGGAAATCGCGTTGCTACGATTCCTCGGTTGAAATAGGCGATCTACCTCTTCTCGAGACAGATCGAGTTCCCGAATGATTTTCTCCCTGTCTGAAGGATGCTGGCTGATTAGTGTTCCGGCAACCTGCAGGCGCAGCGGGGCCGCCTGAGTAGAATCCATTTCGTCGATCAGAGACAGCGTAAGATCGACATCGTGCCTGGCCACCGCAAACACCATCGCCTTCTGCGCATGTTCCTTGCTGGACCCGCCCGGTAGCGACGCTACCCAGTCATAGGCTTCGTCCGGGGAACTCATTGCCCAGCCGGTAGCTACCTGAGAAAAAGCCCGGTCAAAATCATCGTTGTTAACATACTCCCCGAGACGTTCCGAGACATTTTGAGGATTCTGCATCCCGGATTGCATGAAATACTGACTCAGTGCTGAGGCATACCCCGGATGATCTTCAAATTCTGCCAGCCATTCAAATGTTGTTGTATCTCCATAGTTCATTTTGTATCTGACAAGGCCGCTCAACATTTGTGACGCCAGCTGATCATCGTCGAGCCTGGTCATCCAATCCTCCGCCAGTTCAGCATCGTGGTGAGGCAGCATTGAGACCATGATCTGCATGGTTTGAGCGGAACCTTCGGTGATCGCCCATTCCATGGCCGCTCGCGGGTCTATTTGCAGATAAGCCTGGCCCAGGCCCATCTCCATCTGAAGCCGATCACGCTCCGGAACCCTCCTCAGATAGGCCATGGCAGCGTCAAGGTCCGTCGATGCCCAGGCTTGAATCGCAGATTGGGCTGAATGCTGATAGCCGTACTCAGCCACATAATTCTCAAAATAGGAGAGACCTCTTTCCGGGTCCTGGTGCATCATCTGCGCGATAATCTGGCTGGACAACTTGGGTTTGTCGCCAATCATTGTCTGCAGCAGGTCATAGGCCTGAAAGGCATCCGTCTGTGAGAGTTGGGAAATGACCATTCTCAAGATCTGATGTCTCTCTCTGCCTTCGGGTAATTCAGCAATCCTGGCGATGACCGCATCCGGGTCGGCCTGCATCCAGCGGGAAACCGCGGACATCAGGCCGCTCAGTCTTTGTTGCCCGGAGAACGTAAGTGCCTGATCGAATGCTTCGGCAGGTGGAATAGCTCTCAATCTGAGGGAGGACTGCAGGGCCTCACCTTGACCCCCGAGCAGAGCCACCAAATTCGACTGATAGCCGCTCTCCAGAAATACCGGATCTCGCAAGAGCCGTTGCGCAACAGAGATCCGGAGACCCGGTATCATGCCACTCAGATAATCGATGGCTGCTTCCGGATCATACCTGGCCCAGGTGGTCAGGATGCTACCGAGTAAAACCTGTCTTTTCCCTGCGTCGATTGCCAGCCGCTCGACATAACCAATAGCAACGAGAGGATCAATCTCGATCAGCCTCTCAAGAAAAATCAGCAAGATGTTGGTGTTGTAAAAGTAATCATCCGATCGAAGGAAGTGTTCGATGTAGCCCATCAGCCTATCTGCATCACTGGCCGCTGCTATCTCGTGTGCACGTAACTGAGTACGGAAGATCGATGGTAGCGATTCAAGCTCTTCAATGTCGGCCTGACTGGCTGGATTTACTTGTTCGACCGTTGACTCTTGAACGCCAAGGGTGTCAACGGGAAGGCTCCACTCTCTTTCCTGAACCGCTGCCTGCACAGGCTTTGTTGCAGAGAAACCGGACTTTTCTATCAATACCCCCAGGTACAGTGCAGTGCCGAATACAATGACATACGACGCAACGAGAAATATCCTTTTCATCGCCTTCCCTCCTGGAACGCCTTAGATCTGCCCCGAGAACTCAATATCGCGGCGCTAGTTTCCTGACAAGTTGTTGATTCATATACCAACCCCTCTGAAAGGTCGTACCAATTCGCGCTGAATCAGCCTTTTTTTGAACGGAAACTTGTCAAAGCTTACTAAATTAGGACAGGCCGGGAAATCAAACAGTTTCAGGTTTATGACGTGGATTCAGAAATTTGGATCGAAGGGCCCGAGCTTGAGTATAATGCGGTGCTCGACAATCTTATCCGCTGGAAGAACTATGACTGAATCAGTTTACATCGCCGCAGGTGCACGCACTCCTATGGGTGGCATGCAAGGCTGCCTATCCGACCTGACCGCCGTCGATCTCGGCAGCGCCGCCATCGCTGAGGCTGTGACACGGGCCAACCTGGACGGGAGCGATATCGATGAAGTCATCATGGGCTGTGTCCTGCCCAACGGATTGCGCCAGGGTCCTGCAAGGCAGGCGGCTATGGAAGCGGGTATTCCGGTTGAATCCGGCGCAACCACGATCAACAAGCTTTGCGGTTCCGGTATGAAGGCTGCGATGCTGGCGCACGATTTGATCAAAGCAGGTACCAACGAAGTCATGATCGCCGGTGGTATGGAAAGTATGACTAATGCACCCTACATGCTGCCGAAAGCCAGGGGCGGAATGCGTATGGGTCACGGTGAGATTCAAGACTCGATGTTTACCGATGGGCTGGAAGACGCAAAAACAGGTCGAGCCATGGGTACCTTCGCCCAGGAAGTCGCAGATCAGTATCAACTGACCCGCGAAGACATGGATGACTTCGCCATTAAATCCCTGAAGAAGGCAAAGGCGGCAATAGACGACGGTTCGTTAAAGGGTGAGATTGTTCCGGTTACCGTCAAGACCAGAAAAGGCGAGTTTGTCGTCAGCGACGATGAACAGCCTGGCAATGCCAATATCGAAAAGATTCCCACGCTGCGGCCTGCTTTCAAAGCGGACGGTACGGTCACCGCTGCCAACTCCAGTTCCATTTCCGATGGCGCCTCAGCTCTGATTCTGGCAAGCGAGGAAGCCATCAAGGAAAAGGGTCTGACGCCAATTGCACGAATTGTTGCCCACGCCACAAACTCTCGAGAGCCGGCCGAATTTACATTGGCCCCCATTGGCGCTATCGAGAAGTTACTGGCGAAAACAGGCTGGAACAAGGACGATGTTGACCTTTTCGAAATCAATGAGGCTTTCGCCATGGTCACCATGCTGGCGATCAAAGAACTTGGACTCGATGACGAGAAGGTGAATATTCACGGTGGTGCATGCGCCCAGGGTCACCCTATTGGTTCAAGTGGCGCTCGTATCATCGTCACGCTGATGTACGCTTTACAAAAACTTGGCAAGAAGAAAGGAGTCGCTGCACTCTGCATCGGTGGCGGAGAGGCAACGGCCGTCGCTATCGAGATGGTATAACCTCGGGCGGCGACAACTTTCGTACAAGCACGTACAATAACCTTTTCTAGCAACTGGAGCTGATTCTTGTCACGCCTGCCGGTAATTGTCGGCTTCGGCGGGGTTAATCCCGCCGGCCGCAGTTCTCTACACCACGCTTATCGCAGGATGGTCATCGACAGTCTTGAAAGTGATGCGCGCGATCGCACTTTCTCATCGCTCGCCGCGCTGATGAACCACAACGATTCAACTTCTGAAGAAGCCAGAGATTACATTCTCAACCATACGCTGATACGCAGGTTGGAAACCAACCTCTTCGATGCCAATGCCATACCGCTGCACAAGCGCGCCACCATCCGGGGCTCCGACAACGAAACCGTCACCTTTACAGCCAAACGCAACCAGTTACCTGACAACATTCCCCCAACCTGGCGGGTCTCTAGCAACGACGACGGCACGGCAACTGTCGCGGTCACCGGTGAACTAGATGTACTATTTAACGATCTGAGAAGTTCCAAAGTTCTTGCCGGTGGTCAGCTGCCAACAGGATTCAATCCAGAGAAGCTCTACCAGAGCAGGAATCACCCAAGAGGATTGCAACTGACCGTCTACGGCGCATCCGATGCACTGAACTCTCTTGGTATTCACTGGGATGAAGTAAGAGCAAGGGTTCCTGCCGATCAGATTTCGGTTTATGCCAGTAGCGCTATGGGCCAGCTAGATACTAATGGCTCCGGTGGTCTTCTACAGGCAGGCCTGATGGGTAGAAGGGTCACATCGAAGAACCTGCCGCTGGGTCTTGCAGAGATGACTGCAGATTTCGTCAACGCCTACATTCTGGGTAATGTCGGTACCACGGGGGCCAATATCGGCGCTTGTGCCACCTTCCTTTACAATCTGAGACAAGGTATCCAGGACATTCGTTCCGGCAGGTATCGCGCTACCCTAATAGGTGGCAGTGAAGCACCGCTCACACCCGATGTTATTGAAGGGTATCGTACTATGGGGGCGCTGGCGGAAGACGAAGCGCTTAACAAGATCGATGGCATCTCCGAAGGGGAGGCAGATCATCGACGGGCCTGCAGACCCTTTGCTGAAAACTGTGGATTTACACTGGCAGAAGCATCCCAGTTTGTCATACTTTTTGACGACGAACTGGCGCTGGAACTTGGCGCAAACATCTATGGTGCGGTCGCCGACGTTTTTATCAATGCTGACGGCTTCAAGAAATCCATTCCCGGGCCAGGTATTGGTAACTATGTCACCGTAGGCAAAGCAATGGGTGTGATCAGGTCCATTCTCGGTGAAGAATCGCTTCAACGCAGATCCTATATCCAGGCCCACGGTACCAGCACACCCCAGAACCGAGTCACTGAATCTCACATCTTCAACGAGCTCGCTTCGTCCTTTGGCATCGACAAATGGCCAGTTGCCGCAATCAAAGCCTATCTCGGCCATTCTCTTGCCTGCGCTTCAGGCGATCAGTTGATCTCCTCACTCGGCGTCTGGCATGACGGTATCATCCCAGGCATCGTTACCTCTGAAGTGATAGCAGAGGATGTGCACCAGGAGCATCTCGATTTCATGATGCAGCACCGCGAAGTCGGACCTCAGGACATCGATTCCGTGCTGATCAACTCAAAAGGATTCGGTGGCAACAATGCGACAGCCGCGGTGCTGGGACCGCATGTCGTTCGCGATATGCTGGAGAAGAAACACGGCAAGGACAGGATTACAGAAAGCTTGAGACTCAACGAATCCGTTCAGGAAAATATTAGAGATTATGACGACTCTATGATCGCGGGAAAAAATTCCACGATCTACAATTTCGGGGTCGGTGTGGTCCAGGGGGAAGAGCTGACCATTTCTTCAAATCGTATTTCCATTCCCGGTCAGAAGAAGGACGTAGTGCTGGATGTGCCCAATCCCTACGACGATTTCGTATAGTTCCAATTACAGGTCTTAATTTAGACCCTGGACATGACTCTCCAGCGCCTGGTTCATAGCCACGAAGGCTGCCTCAAGCGCCTCGGCCACCTGATCTTCTGATCCCGGCATGACCGGTTCGAACTGACCGCGCCAGCTCAACTCGCTTGTACCGTCCGAAACCGGGCTAACTGTGACAAGCGCACTGTAGGTCTTCATGCCAATGGGATCACCATAGACAATTTCGTAACCAAGCTGGCGCTCACCCTGATCCAAAACGGTGAGCTTTTCTCCAATTTCACCCACCCCCATCTTCAAGTGGCGAATCATACCGATGCCATCACCTTCGATTCGTATCTCACCTTGTCCGCCTCCGGCCCAGTTCAGAAAGCCACCAAAGTCAGCCAGAACTGACCAGACCTTCTCCGCTGGCGCGGCGTTTGACGTTTTTACTTCCACTATCTTCATAATGATTCCCCGCTCACTCGATCTCCCTTGTCGAGCGAAACTCGATTTCTGGCCATCTTTCTTCCGTAAGCATCATATTGACGGATGTCGGCGCCAGATACGTAAGATGCCCTCCGCCATCGAGCGCCAGATTAGTTTCGGCCTTGCGTTTGAAGTCAGCGAGCATCTTCGGATCTTCACAGTATATCCAGCGCGCAGTTGTTACAGCCACGGACTCATAGCCGCAGTCGACCTTGTACTCATCTTTCAGCCTGAAAGCGACGACATCAAACTGCAGCACACCGACCGCACCAACAATCAGGTCATTGTTGGCAAGGGGCATAAAGACCTGTGTCGCCCCTTCTTCCGACAGTTGGGTCAGCCCCTGCCGTAGCTGCTTGCTCTTCAGAGGATCGTTCAGTCTGACTCGCTTATACAGTTCCGGAGCAAAGTGCGGAATGCCAGTGAACCTGATCTCGGCACCGCTGGTAAAGGTGTCACCGATCTGAATTGTGCCATGGTTGTGCAAACCGATGATGTCACCTGGCCAGGCCTCCTCTGCCTGCGACCTTTCTCCGGCAAGAAAAGTGACAGCATCGCTGACACGAACATCTTTGCCCATACGCACATGACGCATCTTCATACCCTGAAGGTAATGACCTGAGCAAACTCGCATAAATGCAACTCGATCCCTGTGTTTGGGATCCATGTTGGCCTGTATCTTGAAGACGAAGCCTGAGAAGTCCTCGCTACGGGAATCGACAACCTGTTCACCTGCTTCCCGAGGCTGTGGTACAGGCGCGTACTCAACAAAGCCATCCAGCATCTGGTTAACACCGAAGTTTCTGAGAGCAGTGCCAAAATAGACCGGCGTCAACTTGCCCTGGAGATAAGCATCAGCATCGAATTCGTGACTGGCGCCCCTGACTAGTTCGATTTCATCGGTGAGTTCTTCCAACTGTTCGCCGAGGTACGCCTTTGCCTCATCGGACTCCAATCCTTCGATGACCCGTACTTCGGCGACAACATCATTGTGACCTGACTCAAAGACATGAATCTCGTCATCATAGAGATGATAAATCCCTTTGAAGCGCTGCCCCATGCCTATTGGCCAGGTAATCGGTGCACACTGAATGTTAAGAACCGATTCGACCTCATCCATTACTTCAATCGGATCACGGACCTCACGGTCCAATTTATTGATGAAAGTGAGAATCGGCGTGTCGCGAAGTCGACAGACCTCCATCAGCTTAACCGTGCGTTTTTCCACACCCTTGGCACCATCGATCACCATTAACACCGAATCAACGGCAGTCAGAGTGCGGTACGTATCTTCAGAGAAGTCTTCATGACCTGGCGTATCAAGAAGGTTGACGACCCGGCCTTTATAGGGAAACTGCATGACGGAAGTCGTCACCGAGATGCCCCGCTGCTTTTCCATCTCCATCCAGTCTGAGGCAGCGTAACGATCTGATTTTTTGGCCTTGACCGTTCCTGCCATCTGAATCGCTTTGCCAAACAGCAACAGCTTTTCTGTAATGGTGGTCTTACCAGCATCCGGGTGCGAAATTATCGCAAAGGTCCGGCGCCTATCGACCTCCTGCTCAATCATGAATTTTCTGGGATATCATTGAAGGGCGGCGATTATAACTAGTTTCCGTCAGGAAACTAGCACCGCGGTCTTGGAGCCCCGTGACGACTAACTAGTTTCCGCCAGGAAACTAGCACTGCGGTATTGGATACCCCTGACAACTAACTAGTTTCCGTCAGGAAACTAGCACCGCGGTTCTCCTTCCCTTAGAGAAGTTCTTTTGCGAGGACAATAGCATCTTCGCGGCCGACGAAGGCTGGGTAATAGTTTTCACGGATGCCGACCTCATTAAAACCGAGTGTTTCATAAAGCTGGTATGCGACCTGATTCGACGAACGAACTTCCAGAAATACCGTGGACGCCGCTCGCGCTTTGGCCCGCACCAGCAGATGTTCCACCAGGGCCCTACCGAATCCTTTACCCTGACAGCCGGGGTGGACACAGGCATTGAGCAGGTGCGCTTCGCCAGCTCCTACGGAGAGAATGCCGTGACCAATAATCTGATCCCCGAAAAGTATCAGCCAGCACTCAGAACCATCACCCATGCAATCCCTGAAGATCCCCTCACTCCAGGGATGGGTGTAGCCCCGACGTTCGTTCTTTAGCACATCGGGCAGGTCATCGGCCTGCATTTTTCTAATTTCCTGGTTCACCACAGTGCTGGCCTGACCTTTCTATGGCGCCCAGTTCGAGAGCACGACCATTAGATTTCTCTTTTCCGAGGGCGACTTCATCAGATCTACCAGGGAAGGCACCACGAGAAAGCTTTGATTGCCAACCCTGGATGGCTGGCCAGACTCCACCTGCTTCAACGGTGAAAAGTAAATGCTGACATCCCCGCCAAACACGACCACCTTTTCCGGCAAGACTGCGAACTTCTGAGTAACTACCTGCCGGGCTGAAGCCAACGACTGATCAATACCGGAAGTGTTTAGCATTGGCCACTCCAGCATCTGAAAACGGGCCAGTTCAATGTTACCGCCCATCATTCGCGCAACATCGTCACACAATCTGCGTGGCAGAGTCGCACCCGGTGTCAGAGAGAGGCAGAGACCAACACTCTCGTAGTGCAGCAGAGCCAGCCTAAATTCCGGCTGATCAGCCGGTGGTGATATCTTCTCCTCGGATTGCTCAACCCGTTGGGGGGCTGGATCAATCGGTTGCTGTACAGCCTCCGGCATATGCTGGTTCACCGGGGTTGAGTTACGAACAGCCCAGACCTCGATGCCCATGGCTTTCAGCGTTTCCAACCGATTCAACATAAAATGGTGTTTCCCTGCGAAAACAAGAGTTTACACCACGTAGGTCCAGACTGTTGACGCCAATTCCCAGCAGAATCCATCGTCAAGGGGTATACCAGCCTGCCCGTTCAAGTCAGAGAGAAATAGCAATCTGAATGTATGTGTTTGCAGGTAGCGAAAGGCTAAGTATCCGGTCGGCTGGGGGGTCGTGCCAGCGCAAAGCAGAATGACCCAAGTAGCGCCCCGACGGCGATAGTGCTGAAAGCGATTTTATAATCGCCATACACATCAGCCATGTAACCGGCGTAGATAGGACCACCGGACATACCCAACATCACGATCAGAGAAGAAAACCCCATAATCGTGCCAAACGATGTCAGCCCAAAGTAATCCGCCCTCAATGCCACCATCAGTGGACCGCGAATACCCCAGGCCAGCCCGTGTAATGCTGTAAACACTATAATTGCCCACAGGCTGGACGCATAGGCCAACAAACCGAGAGCCAACGTATGGGCAACCATGCAAAGCACACAGATCAGCTGCTTGTTAAACCGGTCTCCCAGAAATCCACCAATCAACTGACCAGCCATTTGAAAACCTGTCATCAGCGCCCCAACCAGTCCAGCCTGAGCCAGAGTAAAGTCCATCCCCTCGGTCAGATGCGGTACCAGATGCACCAGTACGGATGAAACTGCCAGTAACGCGCAGGCATGACCCAGCGAAATCAGCCAAAAAGATGACGTACGCATTGCCTGACGCGCCGTAAAGCCCAGACCGATCGGGAACACGGATGTCGGCTCTCTGTCGATATTCACAACACCGCCATCGACGACTTCACCATGATCCTGTGGTCGGTGACGTACCATCTGAACCATGGGAATCCCAATCAGAAGCACCAGAAACCCCGAATACAAGGCTGTTTCCCGCCAACCAAACCCTTCCAGACAAAGTATCAGGAGCGGAACACAGAATCCGCCGAAGGAGTAGCCCATCTGAGATATCGCGATTGCCTTAGCCCGATTCCGGCTAAACCAGTTCACCAGCGAAACCGTGACCGTCGCAAAACCTCCGAGACTTGATCCCAGAGCAATCAGTGTAAAAGCGAGATAGAACTCAAGCAGCGAACCCACCCGACTGAATGCCATGAAGCCAATGCCGAACAGCACCATGCCGATGCTTAATATCCATCGGGGACCGTATTTGTCCACCAGCCATCCCTGAAGTGGCCCGAGGATGCCGCTTTCTACGCGGGTAAGCGCAAAACCACCTGCTACCAGAGCCTTACTCCAGCCGAACTCATCCTGCAGCAGCACGACATAAGCGCCGAAAGATTGCATCCAGAGAAAGGCACCCAAGAATTGAATACCAGCAGCTGCACCAACAATGTACCAGCCATAGAAAACATGACCGTTGGGTCTGAAAAGTGCGTTTAACCTACCGGGAATACCTAACATTTACGGCAACAGAAATTGTCACAGCATACATTACGGCCGGTACCAATACCGGTTTCATTAAGTTACATAGCTTTTACATATTCCTTCTTAAAATACCCGCATAACTTATTGTTAAAAAAGCAATATCAATCTAGAATCACTCGATGTCGTCTGCTGAAGCAACCCTTCAACCAAGGACAACAGTGGGCAATACGTCTCCCACCATGCTTCAGACGCTCCTAATTTTAGCAAATCTGTATGAAACTGATGATACAGATCCCGTCAAATGGCGAATTGCCATCGAGTCCCATCCGCGAATTTTTGTCCATTTTCTGCGCGCACTGACCCCGGTGCATATTCCGGCGAACGTGAACACTCAATCCGGCCATCGTGAACACCTGAGTCTACCCACGCATCACGAAGCTGGTTTTTAACCCAGGTGTTCACCA
>JABHYO010000160.1 GCA_018656865.1 Gammaproteobacteria bacterium
CCCGTCAAGATGGATCAGACACCGGACAGCTGCGTGGCCGTCGTGCTCGTCGGGCTGTCAAAATCCGGATTGATGGAATTAGCAGGCCAGGCAGACCTGATTGCCGGATTTCAGACTGTTGCGCGTGCTGCCTTTTCAGCACCGGTCGCCGCATCCATCGATCTCGAAGATCTGAACCAACTGACTCGTGAGATCATTCACGAAGCGAACAACCCACTTTCAACGGTTCAAAATTATCTCAAGGTATTGTCGCTAAAGCTCGGACCTGAACATGAAGCTCAGCCGACAATTGACACCATCAGCAATGAACTTTACCGGGCTGCTTCAGTCATCGGCCAGTTCCAGAGTATTTCTTCCATCAACTCAGTCGCTGACAGTTGCCGCTTAAACGCTATTGTCTCTGACCAGACTACTCTCTTTAACCAGTCGAGCGAGACAGGCTCCTTTTTCTTTGATGCGGACCCGAATGATCCTGAGGTCGACATCAGCCCGGATGGTATTACCCAGGCGATTGTCAATCTGCTGAAAAATGCGACCGAATCGGGGGCTGACAGCGTCACCATTCAGACGACGGGGAATCTACGTCAATCCGGGCAACGATATGTCGAGGTCACCGTTCGAGACAACGGACCCGGCATTGATTCGAGCATTGATGACATTTTTATCAGAGGCACGACCACCAAAGACGGTGCCCAACGCGGTCAGGGCCTCGCTATTGTTAGAAACCTGATCCAGCAATGCGGAGGTATCGTCAGCTACAGATCCTCCACGGACGGGACCGAATTCAGATTAACCATTCCAGAAAAAGAAAACAGGTAAGAAATCATGAACGCTTTGAATGACAACAAGACCTGCAACACTGTGCTGATTGTCGATGACGAACCGGGTCAGCTTGACAGTCTGAATGAACTCATGTCGCTCTCTGGATATGAAGTCGGAACAGCCAACTGCGGTCATGATGCAATTGGGTTGCTGGAAAAAAATCACTATGACAGCATTCTGCTGGATCTCAACATGCCAAACGGCAGCGGTTTCGATGTCATCGACTATGTGATATCAGGCAACATCCACACAAAAATTATCGTTGTTAGCGGCAATACGGATTTCGAATCGACCCGCGATGCTTTAAGAAAGGGTGCTTACGATTTCCTGAAAAAGCCTTACGTTCCCGATGAACTTCTGGCAACGGTCAAAAATGCGACCAGCAAGAAACAGCTCGAACTCACCAACGAAACCATACACCAGAAACTTGAGGAATCGGAACACCTGCATCGATTCATCGTCGACCATTCACCGGATATCGTTTTTATGCTGGACCGGGATGGCAACTTCACTTTCCTCAACGACACTGTCTACCAAACCCTGGGCTTCGACAAGAACGAACTGATCGGGCATCACTATTCAACATTAATCTCCAGCCCGAGTAAGGATCAGGCTCAATATGTTTTCACCGAGCGGAGAGCAGGCCTTCGAAAATCCCAAAACGTTGAGCTAAAACTGAAGTGTAGAGACGATTCCGAATATCGGTACTTCGATACAACATCAATGTCTGTCGATCTGGACAATGACAATATCCACGGTGAGCCGGTCCACGGGACCTACGGTGTCGCAAGAGACATCACTGACAGGAAGCAGGCCCAGGAACTAATCAACTATCAGGCATATCACGACATGCTAACCAGGCTGCCCAACCGGATTCTAATGGAAGACCGGCTGGACCTTGCGATAACTCACGCCCTCAGAAACAAACAAAAGCTAGCCATCATGTTTCTTGATTTGGACCGTTTCAAGTGGGTAAACGACACGCTTGGCCACACTATCGGAGATCGCCTGTTGCAGTCTGTCGCCAAGAGACTCGAAGGTTGCCTACGGAAAGGAGATACCCTGGCCCGATTCGGTGGAGACGAGTTCGCACTGATCCTGCCGAACGTTAACCACGAGCAAGATGCCGAGATCATCGCCGATAAAATTCTGAGCGAACTCAAAGAACCCTTTTCCGTTGATCAACACGACCTTTACGTCACGTCCAGTATCGGAATCGCACTGTATCCGGAAGCTGGTCGAACAATTGAAACGCTTATCGCTTCTGCAGATCTCGCCATGTACTCCGTAAAAGACAAGGGCAAAAACGGCTACGAGTTTTTCGATCCCACAATGAATGAGGCTTCCAATACCCGACTCACGGTTGAACGCGAACTGCGCAAGGCACTGACAACCGATGACATCAAGGTCTGCTATCAGCCACAGGTCGATGCTGAAACAGAAAAGCTGGTGGGATTCGAAGCACTCATCAGATGGGAACATCCCACCAACGGTCTTATCTACCCCGGCGACTTTATCCCGATCGCCGAGGAAACAGGCCTGATTCTGGAACTTGGAAGATATGTCCTGGATCGTGCTTGCGCCGATGTCGCACGCTGGCGGAGCGAAGGCATGATGGACGTCAGAGTATCCATTAACTTTTCCGGCCTCCAGGTGGAGCAGGACAGTTTCATTGATGAGATAAAGGATGCACTCACACTCTATGGCCTGCCAGGATCGTCGCTGGAAGTCGAAATTACTGAAAACGTAATAATGAACGACATGTCCAAAGTTGTTCAAAAATTACGCCAGCTAACCACCATGGGCATCAAGATCGCAGTCGACGATTTCGGCACCGGTTATTCCTCACTGAGCTACCTCCAGCAGTTCCCGATCAATACACTCAAGATCGACAAATCCTTTGTCAGCTCTATCAATGTCAACGAGGAGGCAACCAGTATCGTCGACGCCATCATCGCCATGGCCAAGGGACTGAAACTGAATCTGATCGCTGAAGGTGTGGAAAACGATCCGCAGCTGGAATACCTCAAAGAACTGGGATGCGAAGCGATACAAGGTTACCTCTTCGGCAAGGCAGAAGGAGCGGAGCGAACGAAAGAAATCCTTGAGCGGATTGAACGAGGCCACCCGATCAGGGCGCTGGCAGTGGCCTGATTGATTCATATCATTCACTCTGGCAATCTGCCTGAATGAATGCTGCAAACGAATCCGTTGAACGACGGCACTACGTCTTCCTCTGCTTTCTGACGATACTCAACGTGATGAATTTCGTTGACCGGCAGTTGCTGGCCAGCTTTGCAAATTTCATCGTCCCCGACCTTGAACTGACCAACACCCAGTTTGGCCTGCTGACGGGGCTCCTCTTTATCAGCTTCTACGCGGTGATGGGTCTCTTTATGGGGGCTCTTGCAGACATGGTTCACCGGCCCCGCCTGGTCGCACTTGGTCTTGCCCTCTGGAGCCTCCTGACTGCAGCATCTGGTGCTGCAAAAGGCTTCGTCAGCCTTGCCATTCCAAGAATGTTTATCGGTGTCGGGGAATCCGTCCTGACTCCAACCTCATTGTCGATGCTGGCGGACCGCTTCCCTGAATCGAAACTGGGATTTGCATCTGGTTTTTACTACATGGGCGTTCCCATCGGTGTCGGCGTCAGCCTGCTCATTGCTGGATACCTGGGACCCGCGATCGGCTGGCGAAACTGTTTTTATGCCCTGGGCGTGCTAGGTATAGCCCTCGCCATTGCTATGCTCTTTGTCAGGGAAACTCCTCGAAAACACGCAAGGCCTGAAAGTGAAGACATTGAACAGCCCGGCTTCGCGAAGATTGCGAAGGTTCTGTTCCAGGTGCTGAAGTTCTCGCCAGCACTCTCTCTCACTATGGCCGGCGGTGTCGCCACCCATTTTATCCTCGGGGCTGCCGCTTTCGACCAACTCTGGTATGTACAGGAAAGGGGATTCGAGAGAGCGCATATTGCCCAGATGACTGGCTGGGTCGGTGTTGCTGGCGGCGTTCTCGGCAATCTCTTCGGCGGGTTGGGCAGTGACTGGTGGCAACACCACCGGAGCAGCGGTCGACCGATGTTCCTGGTCCTGATCATGCTGATCCTGGTGCCAATCGGATTTGCCTATCGGCTTGTCGATCCAAATTCCTGGTTTTTCTGGTTTGCCATTTTTTGTGGCTATTTTCAG
>JABHYO010000010.1 GCA_018656865.1 Gammaproteobacteria bacterium
AGCGATGTGATATATCACCTTCGACTGAAATGAATTTGTGTGCTGAAAATCGATTTATCACACAGCCTGGGTCGAACTCAGCGGAATTGCTGAGATCACTTCTTCTATTCGAACTGTCGGCTTTGGCGCTATCAACGGGTTCGTTTGAAACAATAGATTCCAAAAGGTTGATCAACTTGACCTTACCCCCAGAACTAAATCAACAGTAAGATGGGAAATTGAACGCTATTCCCGTGCTGCTTGCCCGGCGGCTGAAATGGTGGCTTTTTAGAAAAGCTACTCTGACCCCATTAGTCAGCTGACCTTCAATTGTGTCCAAGGATCGGGTGTGGCGTGTATTGCGCTTCCAGGTATTCCTTGTCTTCGTCGGGCAGTTCCAGTTCAACCGCGCTGATCGCGTCTTCCAGCTGAGGCAGTTTCGATGCCCCGATAATCGGGGCAGTGATACCGGGGCGGCCAAGGACCCAGGCGAGTGCGGTCTGCGCAGGTTTGACGCCCAGCTTGTCAGCGACCTCAACATTTCGATCGATGATGTCGAGATCGGCTGGGTTCTTGTAAAGCGAATCAGCAAATTCATCGGTCTTTGACCTCACTGTGTCTTGTAGCGCATCGCGGGAGCGGGTGAGGTAGCCGCGAGCAAGTGGACTCCAGGGGATCAGCGCCACCTGTTGGTCCTGGCAGAGTGGGATCATCTCGCGCTCTTCCTCACGGTACAGCAGATTGTAGTAGTTCTGCATTGATACGAATCGTACGCCGCCGCGAGCTTCTGCAGTATAGAGGTACTTGGACATCTGCCAGGCGAACATACTGGATGCGCCGATATAACGCACCTTGCCGCTACGCACCAGTTCCGAAAGAGTGTCGATGGTTTCCTCGATAGGTGTTTTGTAGTCGAAGCGATGAATCTGATAGAGGTCAATGTAGTCGGTTCCAAGCCGGGTAAGTGATTCATCACAGGACGCCATGATGGATTTGCGCGACAGGCCCCAGCGATTGCGTGCTTGGTTGTGGGTGCCACCGTAACATTTGGTGGCGATAACAATATCTTCGCGGTCGATACCAAGGTCCTTCACCATGCGGCCCATCACTTCTTCGGACACACCGTTCGAGTAGACGTCTGCAGTGTCGTAAAAATTGATGCCTGCTTCCCAGGCTCGGGTCAGGATGGGCAGTGCCTCTTCGTAATCCAGTATCCAGTCGCGCCAGGCCTTGCTGCCGTAGGTCATCATGCCAAGGCAGATTTGTGAGACCTGTAGGCCGGTATTGCCAAGGTTGGTATATTTCATGGGCTGCTCCTGTAGGCGGATGGGTTAGTGTCGCAGAGTACAACAATATCTGGGGCTGGAGGAATATTTGGGGTCGGAGGAATATTTGGGGTCAGAGTGAGGCGCCGGAGGAAGATGACAAAAACTGTGAGTAGGGCCTGACCTTTATGTCAATACTGACAACACGCCACAAGCGTCACCATTCCAGGTCATCCGGGATAGGATAGTCCTTGTACGGGTCGTCCTCATCGACAACCTCATTTGATCGGTCGTACAGAAACAAGACTGACTCTGCACTCCTCGCCTCAATTTTTCGCGCCACCACTTCAGGTACCAGGTCGTACTCCTCTCCCACTTTAATGATGGCGAGATAACCCTTATTCAATTGAGTTTTGTTTTCTTCAGAAATGTAGATTTTTTTAATCTTTTTCTGGTCGGTGAAGTTATAAGCGACTTCTCCGCCCTGACGCTGCGTATTCGAAGCAACCAGTTGTTTGACCTGGGCTAACAGTGCTTTCTCTTTCGCCGCCTGGTTCAGGCTTTCATTCCTTTGACGATCTTCGGCCAATTTTTTATTCCGTGCGGCGTCAACTTCCTGCTTCGCCTCGTCAACCTCAATGCCCTTTTTGATACGCAGGTCAGTTCTCAGCGCACCTTTTTCTGCTTTGCGGACCTGTTTCGCTGTAACGAGTCCAGCTTCCTTCAGTTGATCGCGTAAGGATCCCAGTGACTTTTTCTTGTTTGACATTCATGCAGTATGCCGCTTCTTACCAGGCAGGGCTACTTAGCGGAGGAATATTTGGGGTCAGAGTAAAGCACTGAACGCAGTCCCCGCATCACTGTGGCATTGATGGCTGTCATATGGGTTTCATCTTCCAATAGTTCAACTTTTACTCTTAGCCCCGGGTATTTTCGAGACAACAATAATTCATACATTTCATATACCCGTGGGATTGTTCCATATCCCTCGAGGCCACCAACCGACAAGTACACAACTTTGTCTAAATCATCGTTGTGCTTTGCGTACTCCGCTTCCTCCCGAAAAAGTACTTCTTCATCCCACTCGATTGAAGGGCTGCCAATAATGTATCGATCAAACACGTCATTGCGTTCGAATAATGCGTGAAGCGCAAACAGGCCCCCGAACGAGAACCCGACGAGCGTTGCATCGTCCTTGGTTCTGTACTTTCCGTTTATGAACGGTTTGAGTTCTTCTTCGATGAACTCAATGAAACTATCAGCGCCGCCACATAGGTGATCGGGCAGTGAACTACGCTTTATGTATGCTTCATCACAAGTTGGGGAAAAATCGCGAACTCGAATCTGTGAGGTATCAGCTATCGACGGGACGTCGTAACCAATTCCGACCAGTATGACCGCAGGTAGGTGTTCGGTAGCCTGAGCTAGTTGAGTCGCTGCTGCAGAAGTTAGGAGGTAGTTGCTATCGGTGACGTAAACCACGGGATATCGAGTTTCAGATTCTGAATATAGGATTGGCAGTACCACATCAATCCTAAACGAATCGCCAACGGCCTTTGATGGGAACAGATATTGCTCAGAGCGATCCAGTGATACCGCGCCGACGAGGGTTGGCTCATCTGCATTCAAAGTACTGCAAGTTAGAATCAGTGCGAGGACAATAAATCTGAACATGAGGGATGTACCTCCGGCTAGAGTAGTGGGTGATTATGCCCCGATTGACACAGTCCCGCGAATCGGCGGAGATGGACCCAAAAAGTTTGGAAGTAAGATGTCAATCTGATTGCATGGTCAGAAAATTTAGGTATTGTTGTCCTTGTAAACTGAATTTACAATATCACCGATCTCGGCTATCAGTGATGGAACTGCTGATGAATGGTCAACAATGCAAGGATTGCTCACTTTTCGACACTCGCCGCGTCGCTGCACGCGGAATGTTAGAGGTTGCTCTCGGCTTCTTCCTGCTTTTTCCATATCGCTGCCAGCACTGCTGCGGAAGGTTTCTTAGGTTCAGTCCACGAGAAATCTTTTCCAGGGATCGAGTAAACCGACGCGAACTTGACCGTCACGAAGTGACCTTTGATGCGATTGTTGCCAATCCGGCACGCGGTCGAATTCCTGTTAGGGTCGCTGACTTGAGCCCGGAAGGATTCCATTGTCGTTCCGATGAAACTCTATCTATCGGGGAGATATTCGATCTCAGTCTCTACCTGCTGCCTGATGAAGCACCCATCCACGTCCTCGGTGCTGTCGTACGAGAAAATATGAACAACTCCTATGGTCTGTCGTTCAAACAGATTGGTGATGCAGAGCGGCACATAGTTCGGCGATATATATCAGTTGTGCATTCCTAGTTGCGGCAAACCATCTATGCAAGATAGGGCTTTTCAGTTCTGTTTCATCATGGTTATAACTACATCGCCCTTCCTAAGGCGTAAACAGCGATGCGACTCAACCGGATACCCGCCATAACCCCATAAACCAAAGGGTTTCCCGTACCTCCTGTGCCGGTAAAACAACCAGATATCCTCGTTTTCTAGTAGAATCTCCTGAATGCAGCTAGTGTTAGCCAACGCGCCCCAATCTCTGTGAGAGAGCATTGATGAAGAAATTGAATTTTCTGCTGGTCATGCCTCGACTGGTTCAAACCATTGGTGATGGCTATGTCTTTCCTTTGGGCATTGCCTATGTTTCTGCCAGCCTGAAAAAGGCGGGCATCAATGTCACGACCGTCAACCTGAATCATCAGGAAGGTAAGCTGGTTGATATCCTGAGTTCATTGATTGAAGAAAACGATATCGACATCGTTGGCACCGGTGGACTTTCTCCCCAGTACCATCTCGTTAGAAATGTTCTCAAGACAGCCAAAGATATTAGCCCTGAGATTATTACCGTCGTCGGTGGTGGCATGATCACAGCGGAAGCTCGGATTGCGATGAAAGCGCTCGAGTATGCCGACTATGGCGTCATTGGTGAGGGCGAACTCAGTGCGGTTGAGCTGGTGCAGGCGCTGGAGGCAGATGCCCCGGTCGAAGAGATAAAAAAGATTGAAGGCCTGATTATTCGAGATAGCGGTAATACCTTTTCGATGACACCCAGCCGGGCTGACATTGAAGATCTCGAAGCCATTCCCTGGGCAGACTATGAAGGGTTCGATGTCGAGAAATACCTGGATCTGCCCGCACCTGCATTTGGCGGTCTCAATGCTAAACGGATGCTGCCCATGCTGGCGAGTAGATCCTGCCCGTATAACTGTACCTTCTGTTTTCATTCTCTGGGTTCAAAATACCGTCGCCGGTCGCACGATGATTTCTTTGCCGAGTTGGATTATCTGACAAAACGATACGATATCGATTATCTGTCTATGGCTGACGAATTGTTTGAGCCAAAAAAGGAAAGGGTGATTGAGTTTTGCGAGAGAATAAAGCCCTACGGTCTTCGTTGGCATGCGGATTTTGCTGTTAACAATGTCCGGCCTGAGATATTGCCAATCATGAAAGAAGGTGGCCTCGACGTCATGTTTTTCGGTCTCGAGAGTGCTGACGATAATATTCTCGTCAGCATGAAGAAACGCGGCCTGACCATGGAGAAGATGGAAGCCGTGCTTAAAATCGTTACCGAGCATGACATTCCCGTCTATGGTGCCTTTATATTCGGTGACAAAGAAGAGACTTTTCAGTCCGCACAGAAAACGATGAAATGGTGGCGGGAACATCCCGAGTATCTGGTTCACCTAACCCTGATCAAGCCGTTCCCCGGCTCCCAGATTTATACCTATGCTTGTGAAAAGGGCATCATCACGGATAAGGAAAAGTATCTGAAGGATGGCTGTCCGCAGGTGAACATCTCGAAAATGAATGGCGAGGAATTTGGTATTCTGCAGCGTCAGATATCGGATGCCATGGATGATCTTGAGCGTCTGGAAGACGTCCGCTTAATCAGCCTCAATTCGGAGATGGGTCGCATGACTATTTCCGGCAAGTGTCCCCAGTGCTCGAACGAGAATACTTTTGATGACCTCAAAATGTTTGCGCTGGACTATCTGACCTGTCCCGACTGTATTCACAAGTTTCATATCCCGGTGCCCGATGAAGTGCTCGCCAACATCAATCTTAACCTGAATCGATTGATGGCTGAGGAAGGAAAGATCGCGGTCTGGGGTATGACGCTGACCATGATGGAACTGTTCAAAGAGTCAGAAACGCTTCGCGATCCACGGGTGTTCCCGGTGGATATTGCCGAGACCAAGCGGCGGATGGATCTCTATGGAAAGCAGGTGTCGTCGCCTGATGTGATCAATGAGGAAGAGATCACGGTTGCCGTCATCACCGTACCCTCGCATATCGGTCAGATTACGAGCCAGATCGAAGAGAATCACACGAGTGTTGTTCAAATTCTGGATATCTGTGAACTGGTCGGCAGTGAATTACCGGAAATGGCGATCGCCTGAGCTGCCAGCGCTTGCTAGTCGAAGTTAATTCTCTCGCGCTCAATCACCATGGGTTTTTTCTTCACATGGGTAAAAATCGCACCGATGTACTCACCGATTATGCCGATAAAAAACAACTGTACGGATGAAAAGAAAAACAGACCGATAACCAGTGGCGCAATACCCATCTGAAATGTATCCCAGTACATCAGCTTCATCACGAAATAGACAAAAGCGATAAGCAGGCTCAGCAAGGCCACAGAGAAGCCAACAAAACAGGCCAGCCGGAGCGGGACTTTGGACTGATTGATAAAGCCCAGCATAGCGTGGCCGTACAGGGAGTAGAGGTTGTTGGTTGACTTGCCTTTCTTGCGCTCGTTTTGCGCATAGGGAACTTGCGCAATGTCATAGCCGAACTCAGCCACCTGGCCACGGAAGTAGGGGTAGGGGTCATCTATGGTTTTCAGCACATCAATAAAGGCTTTGTCATACAGACCAAAGCTCATGAAGTCGTTGAAATGCCCGGTTTCAGACATCCATTGTAAAACGCGATAGTAGAGTCGCCGAATCTGAAACATGATGGGGTTTTCGCGGCTGCTTTTCTTGATGCCCAGAACGATCTTGTAGCCTTCCTCCCACTTTTTAACGAACTCCTTGATGGTCGAAGGAGGCTCCTGCAGATCACACATATAGTAGATCATGGCGTCGCCCGTGAATTCACGTAGCGCATGGTAGTGTGATCTGACCGGACCGAAGTTCTTGACGCAGACGATGACTTTGACATGTTCATCTTCAGCGGCGATACCTCGAAGCAGAGCCAGCGTGCCGTCGGTTGAGGCATTGTCGATGAATACATGTTCGTAGTTGTAGTCAGGAATCTCTGCAAATACATTCCTGATTTCCCGGCAGACATCGACGATGTTGGCTTCTTCGTTGTAGCACGGGGTGATGACGGTGATGGTTTTCTTATCCACTAGATAATCTTAACAACCTGCGGTTCTTC
>JABHYO010000009.1 GCA_018656865.1 Gammaproteobacteria bacterium
CATCAGTTCCAGCGGGTATTCCTGATGTATCTTGATGGCAGACCTGGTGCTCACGACAGTATGTGTTGCAAACGAAGACTGACCACAAAACCGACCATTAACTTCAGTAGTTTCCTGGCAAGTTGGAGAGCTGCCATCGACCCGCCGGCCTGTCAAGTTCCGTTCGACAAACTCATCACAGTACGATGGCAAACCCTGCTGGCATTTTCTGCACAGTCCACAGGAATCTCCGGACAGAACCACATGATCACCGACACGGAGATGGCTGACATCAGCCCCAACCTTTTCCACGACGCCGGCACCTTCATGACCCAATATCATGGGCAGCGGTAGTTCAACGTCCTGCTCCTTGACGGCTATATCGGTGTGACAGATCCCCGAAGCGACAATTCGCACCAGGACTTCATCGTTTCTGGGTTCTTCGAGATAGAACGACTCGATACTGAAGGATTGATCCGGTGTATATGCAATTGCAGCAGATATTTTCATAGGGCGGGTCCGTTAATGGTTTAGAACTACTGTTTTTTCACAGCATGCCAGTGTTCCGCTATGCCGTAACCTGTCTTATCCCCCCACCTGAACTCTGTCAGGCCTTCATTGATAAAAGTCGCACCACCTGGCATTGGGACTTTTGTCGGGCAGACATTGAGCACCTGGCCAGTAATATTGACATCATCGCCCCCTTCTATTTTACCCGTCAGCACTACCTGCCGGTGGATGATTGAATCCGCCTGGTAGTCAGTCGTGATAACAACATCATTAAGCCGCATAGATTGACCATGCTGCTGGATCCAGCCACCGCCTCTAATTTTTCCGTCTGGGTGTCGAAAACAGGAGCCACCCATTGCGGCATCGGGACCAAAATTCATGGAGAACCAGTTAACGAAGGGGTTGGGTGCGACCGGTGTCGAAAAAGAAGGTTGGGATGCGGCCTTACTGTCTCGTTGTCCTGCCCCCCAGTCTCTGGGACCCCATGATTTGTCGCGAACCCCATACCCGTTTACCGGCCACGATTGAGTGCCGAGATTGATTTCACCTGTTACCCGACCGCTCTGTTCAAAGTGACCGAAGGCACCGGTAGACCCATCTTCAGAGTGCGTAAAGTGAGGCTCTGTGATGCAATCGAATGTGAGATTCATCTCCAGTTGTGCATCCCGGAACCAGCCTTCCGGTCTCAACTTGCTTCTTTCCAATAAGATAGTGGCGTCACTTATGTCCTGAGCTGGTCCGCTGTAGTCGAGAGTCCACTTGTCGTGAGGCTCTACACAGGTGATCGCCAGGTGACCAGCCCTCAGATCGTCATCATAGACTGTCAGATCGTTTTCGATGTTTCGGCGACCGTAAGTAAAAGCCACCCGGCTACCTTCCAGGTAAAGAACGTGAAGGGCGTCAGCCCATCCATCACCGGGGCGAAAACCCATGCGGGTAAACATACCTAACTTTGTTACGGGGTCGACAAAATTGAAGTAGTAGCTTTCGCTCCAGGCGGCTTCCTCACCGACGGGATGCATTTTTTCATGGTTGGTGCCTGCACTCATTCCATCTATTCCTTAATATTACTGTCGGTTGTAGAGCTTTGAGCCTGCTAGCTTTTTAGCATGCCATCCAGTATCGGATCAAAGTCCGGCCTCGACATATTGAAAGACTCTTCAAGAACGGCGTATTCGTCATACCCCATTCGCGTCAGGATTTTCATCGCACTAGTTTGTACCAGGCCATCTGTGATGTACCTATCCTGAATGTGTATACCGACGACTTCCCCAAACACCATTCGGTAAATATGATCACCTCCCCGGCGCTGTACCACATGGGTGTCCACAACCACACACTCCAGAGCAGCAGGCGCCCTTGCCACACGAGGAGGCTCGACTCGCTCGGATGGCAGCATCTCGAGTCCCGCATGGCCGACCTCACTGACATCGGCAGGAAGGTGTGCTGACGTCAGGTTCATTTCTTCGCCAAGATCATGTGACACGATGTTGCAGACGAATTCGCCGCTGGCGATCGCATTCTGCTCCGAGTGCTTCCGTGCTTCCGTAAAACCGACCTGCCCGTCTTCGACCTTGAGGTTCGGCGTAGCACTGAACATGACGATATCGGGGTTGTCAGCCACCGCCTGAAAGTAACTGTAAGGTGCTAGATTGACCGTTCGATCAGGGGCAATGGTAGTTATCCAGCCGATGGGCCGGGGAGCTACAAGTGCCTTGAAAGGATTAAACGGAAGTCCCGGACTATCTCCGGAAAGACGAGCTTCACTGTCGTAGAACATCGTATTTACAAATTAAAAGGTGATTCACATTATAAAGGCCTTTTACGACATTAAGCCTACTACCCTGATCCAGCGGCACTCAATCCAGACCTGAACGTAAGTCTGTTCACTCAAATACATCCGCAGCCTCTATTCGTGCTAGTGATACTGATCTTACTTCTTTATCATTACCACTAGAGGTCCCACTAAACTTGAAACACTTCAATCAGTGGGCTGGTACAAGATAGTCGTAGCCTGAGATATGCAGCAGGAATCAGAACTGAGAGCCGTAACGGCGGAACGACCGGAGTGGTTCGAGAAAGCACTGGCGGTCCCCCGCCGAGAAGGTGTCGTCGACATAGACGGCTGCCCCATCTCCTATATGGAATGGGGAGATCCGCAATCGCCTGGCATTATCATGATCCCAGGTCTTCTTACCACACTCAGGTGCTATGCCTTCATCGCCCCCCTGCTGGCCGACGACTATCATCTGGTGGTCTTCGATCTTTCAGGACAGGGAGATTCAGGACAAAGGGAAGACTACCCCGAGGCGGCTCGCGTACAGGAGGTTATGGGCGTTGCACGGCACACGGGCTTGTTCGACCAGGATGAAAAACCATTTATCATTGCCCACAGCTATGGCGCGACCATCGGATTAGCGGTCCTCGAAACCTTTAGCGAACGATTCGGCGGCAGCATCATCCTCGATATGATGACCATGAGAGAGGATCGTGTGAAGAGATTCAGATCCAAAAGAATCGTGGGTATCAAGAAACCTCATCGGGTGAATGAAGATCTGGAGGCAGTCGTCGCCAAGTTCAGACTGGGTCCGCCGCAACCTTGCGAGAACACCTTTCTCCTGCAGTATATCGCCAGCCACTCCTACCGTGAGGTGGACGGTGGCTGGATCTGGAAATTCGCGACAAATATATACAACAATGACTATCGAACCGATGAATGGTGGGCCGATCAGCCGCATCGACTGGTACGTACGCCTGGTCGCAAGGTGGTTATACACGGTGGTCTGAGCCGTTTGTTCAACCAGGATTCAATCGAGTACCTTCTCGAACTGGGTGGAACAGACATTCCCTTCATAAAGCTGCCCGAGGCCCACCACCATTTAATGTTGGACCAGCCCCTTGCACTCGTGGCAGCCATACGTTCTGTTCTCGCCCTATGGCGAATTAGCCGCAATCCTTAGAGCCGGATTTCTCATAAATTCGATTAGACTCAGCGCATTTTCAACTGGTAGAGTAGAAATAGTTTTACCTAGTCTCAAACGATAATAATCATTATTCACAATCGGACTAGCTGTATTCAAAGACCGATTTCTTCTAGAGGACATTGGTATGAACAGAAACTATCTGCGTTACACCCTTTGTGTTTTTTCCCTATTCGGTATTTGTCACGGATCCGCCGCAGCGCAAGGAAGTGCTGCGACATTCATGGAAGAAGTCGTGGTGACTGCCACCAAGAAGGCTACCGGTGAGGCAGCACAGGATGTACCTATTGCGATCACTGCTTTCAGCGGTGATCAACTGGAAGTCGCTCGGGTAGAAAGGTTGGGTGATCTTCGCTTCCTGGTACCTAATGCCCAATTGCAACCCATGTCAACCATACCCAACGGTACGCTCTTCTCGATCCGGGGAGCTGGCACCTCATCAAGTATCCCGTCCGATGATCCGGCAGTCGGTACATTCGTTGACGGTATCGTGATGGGGATATTGAATGGGTCCAACCTGGATACTTTCGATGTCGAGTCAATGGAAGTTCTGCGCGGACCCCAGGGGACACTTTTCGGGCGTAATGTAACCGCTGGTGCACTCGTCGTCCGAACCCAAAGACCGAGCTTTGAACCAAGTGGTGAGATCAGGGTTATCGCCGGTTCAGATGGACGATTAGATATTGCCGCAAAGGTTACGGGTACACTGGTAGAAAACACTTTGGCAGGCAAGATCAGCATCCTTCGTACCTCGACCGATGGTTACCTGAAAAACACCAACGGTAACGGTACCCCAATCGGAAATGTACTTGGCGTATCAGCGCCATTGGACTCCGAATACGGGGAAAACCAAAACACACTGTTCAGACCTTCCCTCCGCTGGACACCCAACGATAAACTGTTGATCGATTTCATCGCCGAGTATTCTGAAACCGAGGGTGATTCAAACGCGCCACACAAGCAGCGCGACAACACCAGGGGATTTCCGGACTCGCAGAAACCTGATCTGGGCGACTTCGAAGAGGTCAACCTCAGCACTAACGGAGTAAACGAGTTCGAATACAAGAGCTTCGTCATCGATGCCCGCTATGAGACCGAAAACGGTGCCTGGTCCTGGGTGACCGGCTATCGTGATATGGATCAGTACGCCATGATAGATACCGATGGTGGTGCCGGTGATATTTTTGTTTTCGTCAGCAACCCGGAGCAGGAACAGATCTCCCACGAGATTCGATGGTCTGGCACACCCTGGGGCGACAACTTTGAGCTGACCGCAGGCGCCTACTACTTCAACCAAAAAATCGAGTACATCGAGGGACGCCATATCTTCGGCGGCTTGCTTACCCAGACCCTGGGCGGAGATGTAGATCACACTGCGGTCGGTCTGTTCGTCGATACCACATGGAACATCAACGAAAAATGGGCATTGAATCTCGGCCTGCGTTACACCGATGAGGAAAAGGAAGCTGATATTTCCATTCCGACGGACTGCGTGCCGATCACGACCACCTGGTCGCCCTCCTGTACTCCCTCGTTCTCGGACGACGAGAACTGGGATAACATCGGACCGGCTGTGACTCTGCAGTATTTCCATTCCGATGATCTGAACTTTTATGCCTCAGCCAAGCGTGGTTATCGAAGCGGTGGTTTTAACATTCGTAACTCAGCTGCGTTCCCGGTCTCACCTAAGTACGACGAAGAAACGGTGGATACCTGGGAACTCGGATTCAAAGCTGACCTGAGAGATAACCTGCGGGTGAATGCATCGATCTTCCGAAGTGAATACGATGACCTGCAGCGGGTTGCGGTACAGCCTGACTCATCGCAGCGAACGATAAATGCCGCTACCAGCATCATTGATGGTGGCGAGGTTGAAGTTTACTGGCTCGCAAACGACAACTTCACGATCACCGCCAATATAGGCTTCCTTGATGGAGAGTACGACAGTCTCGACCCCGGCGCCCTGTTTGCTCTCAACCGGGCAAGATTGGCTTCAAGGTCACCGGACGGTCCCTTCGGCGCGGTCACCCACAATGACCTCGACCTGGCGAGACTACCTGATATCAACTATTCGGTGACGGCGATCTATGACCTGCCATTAGGTGAAAGCGGCTTGGTTACGTTCCGCGTATCGACCAAGTATGTCGATGAGCGCTGGAACAACGACTCAAACTTATTCGTGCTGCCGGACTACACCACCGTCGACTTCAGTGTGATGTACACAACGGCTGACGACAAGTGGCGGGTAACAGCTTTTGGCAAGAACGTCACCAGCGCAGATCTCTTTACCAGCTACACAGAGACTTCTCTCTACGCCTACCACGTTATACAACAGCCTGAACGGTACGGTGTTGAGATTTCATATAAGTTCTAATATCTTCTGATTGGGAAACGCCGTTTCCCTTGCTTGATAGAAATCCTGGCACTATGTGCCGGGATTTCTCCTGCAAAATCCAACGACCCAGGAGAGTCTGAACATGATTACTGTAGAACAACTCTGTGATATCGAATCCATTAAGAATCTGCGCAATCTTTATTGCCACTTCTTTGATGGACAGTTTCCGGAGGAAATGGCGGCATTGTTCACGGAAGATGCGATTTGTGAATTTGGTCCCGACTACGGCGGAGACTGGGTAGGTCGTGAACAAATTCACAAGAACTTCGCCGACTGGATGAAAAAAGAAGGGCCACAGTACGGAGTGATGCACTCCGTGACCAATCCATGGATCCGTATGATTGATGATGAAACCGCCAACGGTCGTTGGTACCTGCATGACCTGCGGACTACCGAAGGCTTCGAGAATCCATTGATCCTCTATGGCATATACGATGACGTCTATAAAAAGATCGACGGCGAGTGGCTGATCCACCAAACTCGCATAGACTTTCTCTGGCCTAAACGCTACATCATGGAACCCCGCGACATCTCGTATCGAGCCTAGCCTCGTTGCCTGAATCCGGTTTCACAACCGGACTCAGGGCTTCCTAACACTGAGCGCTTGAACAGCGCCACCAGCTTGCCTATCCGGGGTTAACCCTTTATGGTTGAAGCCACATGTCCCCGGGAGAATCGTTATCCCGGCCTGCAAGAATTCCGGTACAAAATATGAACACCCGGACTCCATGGGCAGTTTGCGGGCATCTTATATCAATTGATTAATCCGAGCCGATAGAGAGAGCGGTTCTTATCTGGAGGCTACATGAGCGAGCAGTTTGCGTTTATAAATTACTGGAATGACCATCACCCGGACCATCAGGTTCGGTACTACAATCATCTGTCAGAGTTCACCCTGGACGATGAGAAAATCATGCAGTTGATGCAGGGAGCCGATATCGCCACCGTCGCCTGGGCGGCCAGTGACGGTTCAGCCCGCGCAATCGCCGTCCCGTTTGCTCTGCTGGATGACGAAGTCTATTTCACCGCTGAGGCTTCTCAACCCATCGTCAAGTCACTCGAAGGCGACAACCGTATCTCCATGTGCTGGGGCGGAATGATCGGAGCCGCGACCGCCAGAGGTCATGCTGAGATCATTGATGATCAGGATCTGACCGCCAGGGTCTGCGAGGCTTCCGCAAAACAGCGATATCAGAATGATGCCGACAAAGCGGCAAAACTTGCCAGCCGGCTGGCATCACCTACCCGCGTATCGATCAAGGTGACAGCAGATAAGCACATCACCTTTTCCACGTTGGGCCTACCTCGAGATTAGAAAGGCACAGCACGGAAATCAATATTCAAACAGAATTCAAACAGGGTGACTGATATGTACATGAATACAAATGACAGTGGATGGAACAAATCCTTCGAAATGGACGAAGGACTTTTCTGGCGGACGCTGGTTAAAGGTGGCCAGGCAAGCTGGGGATGGACGACGAAAGACGGCTCTGCCGTACTCGCGATTGTTTCTCCGGTCTGTGTCAACGGCGACATCTATCTGACGACCATTGAGGGGCGCGCGAAAACCAACAGGCTCTTGAGAGACCCGCGCTGCACTCTGACGATACACACGGACTGGGGATCAGTAACCGCCATCGGACATGTCGAGTTTGACAAGCGCCCAACCATGGTAGCCATGTTTCTCGAAGGTCTTCAGGAACGCGTGTTCGGGGGTATGCACGAAGAGTCTTACATCCATTTCAGGCATATGAACAGTCCTGATCGCTGGACCTGCAAGTTCATCGCGGAGAAATACGTAACCTTCGACGAAGAAAAATTTCTCGCGGGCTGATTAACAACAGGAGATCAATTGATGGATCATGCATCACTCGAAGGAAAGGTCGCCATCGTCACCGGTGGCGCCATGGGCATGGGAGAGGCGACCACACGACTCTTTGCGGAAGCGGGAGCCAAGGTGCTGCTCGCCGATCGCAATGAGGATGTCGGACGCCAGGTAGCGTCGGACATCAAAGCTGGTGGAGGCACTGTGGAGTTTCACGCCGTGGACGTGTCCGGCTCAGATGGCGCCAAGGCCATGGTTGAAGCAGCTGTCTCGACGTTTGGACGTCTTGATGTGGCCGTCAACAACGCTGCAGTGACCCCCGACACTCATCAGGTTCATGAGTTGGACGAAGACGAGTTTGACAACATCATTGCCATCAACCTGCGGGGGGTGGCACTGTGTATGAAGTACGAGATCGGGCAGATGATCAAGCAAGGCGACCCGGGTGCGATCGTCAATATTGCGTCGATAAACGGTCTGAGACCTCAATTCAACAGCATTGCTTATTCAGCATCCAAGCATGCCGTTATCGGCATGACCAAGGTTGCGGCGCTGGAGAATGCCTCACGGGGGATACGGGTCAATGGGGTGGCCCCCGGTGCTATCGACACACCGATGCTCCGCGGCGCAGTGGAACGTACAGGTGGTTCAGCTGATGATTCCGCCGGTTTTCTCAGCCTATTCAATCGGCTCGGTAGACCGGAAGAAGTGGCTCAGGCGAGCCTTTGGCTCGCATCAGATCTCAGCTCCTTCGTTACCGGCGAGACACTGGCGGTCGACGCCGGTTACAGTAATAGTTAGGAACCGTTTCGCTCACTGATTGAACTTGCCGATGTCATGGTAGGGCAACTTGTTCGCCCAGGGCATCGGGATTCCATCAATCACCAGGCTGGTGCTGAACCTTGCATACCCTCCGGATCAGTATCGCCAGCGTGGCTGAGGTGGGAATATTGAATACTCCGCTACGCCATAGCCCCGCTCACCTGTTTCCTCCACTTCAAAGTCGAAGAATCCTTCGTAGCAGTCCAACGTACATTCCGCATCGTTTTCCGCGCGCATCAAACCATTAACAGACTGGGCATACTTGCGACCGGTCTTGACATGAATAACGTCGCCATCAGGCAGCGTGAACTGGTAGCGGAAGCTCATGGCACTGCGCCCATCCAGTTCCAGTCGACATTCCAGGCATTTAGCATCCTGAATTGGCCGACTACCGTTCTTGTCGGAGAAAAATCCCCCGATCGGATGCTGGTCGGGATTAACCAGAGTTCTGGCCCCCGGCGTCATGTGCCCATATGCATTTAGGTGAAAGTTTTCTGTCTGTACCGATGGCCAGAAGTGTCCCAGAGTATTCGCAAGCGTGTTCGGGCGTTCATACTCCCACGGCGTCCCCCGAGTAAATCGGTCAGTCCAGGAATGATCCCGGTGCGAGTAGCAATCGATCTGTCGGCGCCCCTGTTTCGGACCGGCCCGGACCTCGAATTCCCCGGTGCAGTGCAGACCCTGCTCGTAGTGACCACCGTAGATGCCCGAATGTCGTAACGGGTTTCCATGCAGGCAATCATCGTAGTCAAAGACAGGGAATCGGGCTTTGAAGGTGACGTCGAAGCCATACTTGTCATTGTCCGCCTGAATGCGTAACTCTTCCTGGGGCTTGACCACCTCATAAATCATTCGGCCGCCATCGCTCAGTTGATCAAACTTGCCGATGTCATGGTAGGGAACCTTGTTCGCCCAGGGCATTTCAATGCCATCGATGACGAGGCAGGTGCTAAATCGGGCATAGCCTTTATTGGTGACGTGGATGTGATTGATGCCATGGACATCCGCTTCTCGGTCAACAAAGGAGAACCAGAGGTTGTCACTCCATAGCCCTTCATACCCTTCCGGCGCCAGGTGCAGATATTCGTCTTCGTCTTTGATGGTCATGTTGTGCCTTCCTCCAGGTCAAACTGTTGCATGTCTATCTTGAGATCAGGCAATAAAACATCTGGACCAGATACTGTCAACGCAACGAACCCGCAGGTGCCCAGCCTTACAAAAAATGGTAGCCTGAATCTTTTGGCGAAATCGAGGCGTTACATATGACAATACCTGAAGACGAATATAGACACGCGGTGCCCGATGCACTGGAGGGAGGACTCTGGGGTGACACGTTGTGGGTCAGCGTAGTAGACCGGGATGCCAACATCTTCGGCATCAACCACTTTCACCTCACCAACCGTGGCTGGGGCCGGTTCGAGGCTCTGTACGTCATCGACGGAGTGCAACAACAGTACGGCAATAAGCATCCATTGCCCGTCGACCCCGAAAATGGTCCCTGGACCGATGGGCTCCTGAAATACGAAGTCATCAAACCTCTCGAGGAGATTCGAATCACGTTCGACGGTCCACGATTCGGTTTCGACCTGACATTCAAGGGCCGCTTTGACGTGTTCGACTATGATGACAGCATCAACGGCACACCTTTCCATGAGGCCATGGCCCATGGCGGCCACTTCGAGCAGGGTATGCACTGTACCGGCAGTTTCGAGATTCGAGGCGGCCCGTGCAAAGGCGAAGTCCGACAACTGGATTCATTCTCACACCGGGATCACTCCTGGTCTGCACGATTTGCCCAGGAACCGGAATGGGAATATTCCCAGCAGAACATCAACGGCCATTGCTGGCCCAGCATCCAACTGGCGGACAAACACATCAATACCTTCTGGGTACCGGACCCGACCGCAAAAATCGGCGGTTTTGTATCCGACGCCAACGGCTCTCGCGCAATACTGAGCAGTCATTGCGAACAGTTGATGGAAGACAACGGGCGAGACGCGGCCTCCTTTCGATACACACTGGAGATGCCGGACGGCGAGATCATTCACGTCCGAACCGGGCGTAAGTACGGCCAGGTAAAACTCTGGGATCGAGGTGAAAATGACCTCGAGAATCGCCTCGACTGTTACGAACCGTTCTTCGATTTCGAAGTCGAGGAAACAGGAGAACGCGGCTACGGTGTAGCTGAATACTCGGTTCATCCGCCATGGCCCCGCTGGCTGGTGTAAATCCGTGACGGTCGAGTTCTGGTGCGGTGGCCCGACCCCTGATGCCGTTCAGGCTGCCGTACGTGCTGAAAAAGCCGGTTTCGACGGTATTATCTTCGTCGATTCTCAGAATCTGGCGGAGGACTGTTACGTCCTTCTGGGATTAGCCGCAGAAGCCACAAACACTATCCAACTGGGTACGGGGGTCACCAATCCGGTGACCCGGCATCCTGCGACTACCGCATCTGCCATTGCCACCATTCAGGCAAGAAGTGGTGGCAGAGTCCACTTAGGGATTGGGCGAGGGGATTCTGCTCTTGCACACCTCGGCTATGCACCCGCGCCCATGCGGGTTCTCGAAGACTACCTGATTAAGGTGCAGGCTTACCTGCGAGGCGACGAGGTATCTTTCGATACCGATGCCAATGTCGATTCACTGGGACTCTCGGACCAACCGGGAGGGAGCCGCCTGACCTGGCTCGCACCCGATGTACCAAAGGTACCAGTGGATGTGGCAGCGACAGGACCACGCGCAATCAGTCTGGCAGCGCGCCATGCAGATCGCGTCAGCCTAATGGTAGGCGCCGACCCGGCGCGTGTTTCATGGGGTATGGACGTGGCACATCAGGCACGTCAGGAAGCTGGACTGACGGGAGATATACCATTTACGACCTATATTCCTATGGTGGTACATGACGACCCCGACGTTGCCTGGCGAATGGGCGAAGGTCCGCTGGCGAGCATCGCGCGCTTTTCCGTCATGCATGGAAATATCGTCGGTCCTGTTTCGAAAGCAGAAAAGGCGACACTCGATCGTGTCCACGACGCTTACGACATGAACCGCCATGGGCAGGGTGAAAGCGCCCAATCATCCTTACTCAGTACCGAATTCGCTCAGGAATTTGGTATATATGGTCCCCCCACCTATTGCGCTGAACGCCTTCAGGCACTTGTGGATTTAGGCGTCGACCGCGTCATCATTGCCGGTGGTCCGGCACTGGGTGCAGATGACCCTGAGCAGGCCAGGGCTGCCGAGCGGCTGACCAATGAAGTATTCCCCCTTCTGCGCTGATCGATTGACCAGCCCTTCAGCCGAACCGGCCGGTCCCGGTTGCTGAAGCACCGGAGCTAGTATTTACGTGTCAGGACATCCAACACTCTCCCGGTTTAAGCTGTTTTGCTACGGCGTTACCGATATGCCACTGCATTTCGCGTTGACGCCAGTCATGATCTTTGTGCCGAAGTACTACTCGGCAGAACTCGGCATCAGTCTCATAATGGTTGGCAATATTCTTTTACTTGCCCGGGTATTTGATGTCTTCACTGACCCGATGGTCGGGTATTGGAGCGATCGTACCCGAACACGCTGGGGTCGGAGACGAGTCTGGATATTGGCGGGCATGCCGATCATGACCCTGAGTTTCTATTTCCTTTTTCTGCCTCCGGAGACAGCAGGTGCACTCTACCTTTTTGCCTGCGTCATGGGACTGTACCTTGCATTGACCATGATCCTCATCCCCTACTATGCATGGGCAGCAGAACTGTCTCCGGACTACAAGGAACGATCTCGTATTACCGGCTGGCGGTCTGCTATCGGCATAGTCGGCAATATGCTGGCCCAGGGAGTGCCCATACTCTTCCTCGTGTTATTTGGCTATGGCGGCGATGAGGCTGTAATGACGATCCTCGGCATCATGGTGGTCATCACCCTGCCCCTCTGCGTGCTGCTGACGGTGACCCAGGTCCCCGAGACGGACGACTTTGTTAATTCCAGTACATCAACCCAGCAGGGATTGAAGCTGATGTGGAAGAACGGTCCATTCAAACGGCTTATCGCTGCACTGATGGTCGGATCTACCGCATTCAACATTACAACCCCACTCTATTCTTTCTTTGTCGGCTATGTACTGGGGGCCCCTGAGATGACCATCGTCATGCTGGCGTTTTTCTACACGTCCAACATGATCGGCGTACCTTTCTGGGTGCGACTCTCAAACCGGATCGGAAAACACAGGGCCTATGCCTTCAGTTTTATCACGATCGGTTGTGCACACCCGATGTACATTTTTCACGGATGGGGAGATTTCTGGTGGATGATTCCCGTTACCATCGTTTCGGGATTTGCCGGTGGTGCTTTTGCGGCCCTGCCTAATTCTATGAAAGCTGACGTCATCGATCTCGATACACTGATGAGCGGTGACAATCGAACAGCCTCATTTTTTGCCACCTGGTCGTTTACGGCCAAGATGTCAGCGGCGCTGGGCGGCTGGATCTCCCTTAACATCCTCGGCCTAATCGGTTTCGTTCCACAGTTGGGTGCTGACAATGCCTCTGAACACATGCTGGGGCTGCGGTTGCTGTTTACCATTCCGCCTGCCATTTTGTTCTTCTCAGCCGCCGCGATTATCTGGAACTACCCGATCACGGCTGAAAGGCATACCAGACTCCGTACCAGGCTAACGCGGCGAAATGAACGCCGACAGCGCCGCAGAGATACGGCTCAGGTACTGAACTAATTTAAAAAACCATACCCGGACTGCCGCAGCGATTCAGGCAATTTCGACCAGTTGTTTGCCTGTATTGGCGCCGCTGAAAATCCCACGTGATGCCTCAGGAACCTTATCAAAGCCTTGAGCCACATGGGTCCATTCCTTCAACTGACCAGACTGTAACCAGTCACCCATGCGCTGAAGCGCTTCAGCAAAACGATGCTCATAGTCACTGTACCAGAAGCCCTGAATGGTGCCGTTTCGCTGCGCCAGCATGATAGTGTTGCGAACGGCAACTTCCGGGTGGTCGTAACCACCGAGTCCACCGCAGATTGAAACCCGTCCGAATGGCGCCAGGTTGACCAGTACCGCATCCAGTACGCTGCCCCCAACATTGTCGAACATCACATTGACCCCCCTGGGAGCAGCCGCTGCAAGTTCCGCGACCATATCCGCAGTCTTGTAGTCGATGGCAGCATCGGCGCCCAGCTCACCCACCAGACGCTGGCACTTGACACTGCCACCCGCTATGCCAATGACCTTGCATCCACACAATCCCGCCAACTGTATTGCAATCGAACCGATGCCACCGGCCGCAGCGGATACAACAACCGTATCGCCCGGTTCCGGCTTGCCAATCTCGAAAAGTCCGATGTAGGCGCAAAGCCCAGTCATGCCGAGGGTAATCATGCTGGTCGCCAGGCTAAAACCAGGCACCTGCCGGGAAAGCGGAACACCGTTCACATCAGTACCAGCTGACAGAGTGAAGTCAGCCCACTCCAGATTTCCATGTACAACGTCCCCTTCAGAAAAATCCGGGTGACGGCTGGCGACCACCTCACCGCCCGCATGGCCTTTGAACGTGGCGCCCACAGGCAGCGGGGCGATTCGTCCCGGCACACCTTTGACCCAGGCATGTACCAGGGGTTCACAGGCGAATATTTTATTGCGTATCAGAATCTGTCCTTCTTTGGGTTCGGGAATAGGCTCCTCCCGAACGCCGAATACTTCAGCCTCCAAACACATGCCTTCACTTTCGGATGGTTGCGCGACGATCCACTGGCGGTTGATATTGGTCATGTTAGCCTCCCAATTGAGTACCGGTGCCGAGATTGCGGCTCGGCAACCCTGTCAGCTCTGATAAGCAAATGTCATGGGGTCGACTGCCCCGTCTATGGGTTTGTCAGTCACACTGCGCCCCGCATCCAGCCGGATGACCTGCCCGGTGTAATGGCGCGACCTGGCACAAAAAACGAGAGCATCGGCAAATTCCTCAGCGGCAATAGTCTCGTGCATTGGTGAATCGAGCGCCGCAAAAAATTCCGCCTGCTGCTGCTCATTGTTAAAACCTCGATTCGAACGAATTCGGTCCGGATCAAATTCTTCAGGCACAGTCCAGCCCGGAGAGACGACATTGACACGGATTTTTCGCGGCGCTAGTTCTCCGGCAATGTGATGTGCGAATGCTTCGATGGCTCCAGCGACTGCAGAACCATAGGCGTATCTCGGATAGAAGGAAGTATTACCCACACCAGAACACATGAGGATGATACCGCCATCGTCAAACTTTGGCAGACAGCTCTTGATCAATCGACATTGCCCGAAGAATCGAGCACCGAACATGTCCATGGCATCAGCGACAGGTACTTCATCGACCGGCCCCATCACCGTCCAGCCAGCTGTCGTTACCAGAATGTCGAGACGATCCAGACTTTGAGCAAATGCCTCCACTGCACCGTCATCGTCGATGTCCAGAACACGGTACGTCGCATCTCCGCCTATCTCTGCCACAATCTCCTGAAGAGTTCCCTCATTACGACCGAGTATGATTACCGAACCACCCTCTGTCACAATGCGTTGGGCCACCGCTTTACCGATTGTCCCCGTCGCACCGCTCACAACGGCTTTCATATTGGCGAATGTCTGCTCTGCCATGTACTACTCCTTAATGCTTGTTAGATTGGAATGATAGCGAACACTGCCGCTGAGTAGAAAATACTTTTGCTCTATTCGTTCAAGCTATCCAGAAACTCCTCAATGGCACCGGCTGTTGCCACGGGATTGGCAAGCGATACGGCATGACCTGAATTCGGAACCTCACGAACCATTCCACCCACCAGATCGGCGGTGGCCTGTGCGCTTTCCAGCGGCATGATGCCACTGCGCTGACCTCGGATCACCAGCAACGGCGCATCAGCCTTCTTAAGGAGCTCTCTCCTGTACTGCGAATCGCCAAGATAGGTGGGCACGTGTTCCGCCAGCCTGGCATCTGATTTTGCCGGGGTAACATCGTACTGACGAACCGGCGCTGATTTGGCGCGTTTTTCCCTGGCTTCACGAACCCTTTTCATACCCGTGTCCTGGGTTTCAGTGCCGACGTCCACCAGAATCAGACCGGCTGTTCGCTCAGGACAAGAACCGGCCAGAAGTAGCGCATTAAGCCCGCCCATGGAATGACCAGCAATGACGCACTGGTCTATCTCAAGAATTTCCAGCAGGCTGATCAGGTCTTCCACCTGGCTCTGGCAACTATAGTCACCAGACTCGGACCAATCACTTTGACCGTGACCACGGGCATCCGGGAGGATACACCGGTATTTATCCGGCAGACTGTGGCAGACTTCCGCCCAACAGGTGGCATCGTGGCCCCCGCCGTGAAGGATGAGTATGGGAAATCCATCGACGGCACCCCATTCCGTCACATGCAAACTCAGTCCCGTCGCTACAGCAATTTTTGTTTTTCGGTCGTTCATTACAATCTGGACTCGCAAGGTTATTTCTGTGTTAATGATAGCAGTAGCAACCACAGTGCTGCAGAAGTCAAACAACTAAAGTGATGGAGGATTCTCCCATGGTGACCATGATCCTGTTATTGAAACGCAGGTCCGATATGACTCATGAAGAGTTCCGGCACTACTACGAGAACGGACACGCAATGATGGCCAAGAAATATTTTGGTCACCTGTTCATGGACTATCGCCGTCACTACGTACAGCGCACACGGGGATCGAGAAACCCCGATGAAAGTGGAGCACTCCGTACCCGGGAAGAGGATTCCTACGATGCGATTACCAAGATCGACTTCAAGGATCAGGCGGGTCTTGACGAGTTCGATCGAATCGCGAGTCTGCCC
>JABHYO010000091.1 GCA_018656865.1 Gammaproteobacteria bacterium
GATGCCGCATAGACGCATGAAACCGGTAACTCATTAGGCAGAACAGGTTAGCTATTTTTCAACGCTTGAAACAAGAGTGCGGAAGAGTAGTGCTCAACTACCTGAAATATTATGGGGAAGTCCATAGATGCATGTTAGGTGGATCCTATCTCTGTGCGGATTTGTTCAACCTCGGCCTTGAAGCTCGAAGTGAAGCTCGGCGCGAAATTTGCCCACCAAAACTCAACCGATGGCCTTCCTAGGAGAGTTTTCACTGAATCTCTCGTTGCATACCAGAGCTCATCATCGACCATCCCTTCGCCGTGAGCCTTCATCATCGTTTGAACCGCACTAAACGTAGCATGATATAAGCTGCCTAGGCCGGCCCAGTCCTCATCTGAAAGTGATTCTAGATTTGAATCACTTTTGGCTAGTAGCTTAGCCATATGCGGATACATGCTCGGTAGCAACATAATCTGCTGAAAATACGAATTGGTCTCTTGGTAGGCATTCGCTTTCAAGCTTCTTGTATTTTGACGAATCTGAAAAGCTAGATAAAAAAAGGAGACAACGACGCCGATAGCTGCAACAAATTCACCAAGGTTTCCGAGATCTTCGAGAGTAAACATATCCACCTAACACCTGGTTAAGCGGCAGACAGAAGAGGCAACCGAATTGCGGATGCAATTTGGATGACGCTTATGGCTGTCCGGCGGAGTGACCGAAGGGAACGGAGCATACTTCAACCACATGTTATGTTTCATCTCTCTTCCATGACATATATCCTATTACGCTAAACACCACAGTCGCGAACAGAAAACCGGACCACGCACCGATACTGCTCTCCCTTGTCTCGTAACCGGTGTTCCTAAACATCAAGCCTAGGAGCATAAGAAAAATGACTGTGCCCATCAAAACCCAGAAAATATGTTTGCCGGAACTTGTTTTATCTTCTGGAAGAAATATACCAATAGAAAATGCGTATATTAGGCTGCACAGAAATGTAGAAATGACCACATGCAGCATTATGCTCATGAAAATCTTACCTATCTATAAGCCACAGAAACATAACACCCAGTTAAGCGGTGTAGGAAGTTGGCGCGCAGATTGCGAATGCAAGTTGCGTGACGGCTTGCTATATCCGTGTGACAGAGCCGCAGGCGGCGGAACGGCTTCAACTGCATGTTATGTGGCTCCTGTAAATGTTGCCCGATGCGCATTTAGTTTGATCGGCTTAATCATTCTATTCAGCTTCTTTGAGAAGATATAAACCAATACGATATTGATCATCATGAGAGCGAGCATGACAAGAAGACCAACAACGTTTGCGAGCGCTGAGAAAAGAACAATGGTGAATGCGAGAACGAGCGGAAAAGGTCCTACAGCCAGCCAAAACTGTTTCGTTTTCAATAGCTCTCCTACCGAAAGCTGTCGCAAGCCTGTGTTGCAAGTTGGACAGATAAATTTCTTAGCTGGGTTCTGCCAGTCAGTACAAAGTGCTTCATTCCTCACGAAGACATTACCGCACGAACCGCACTCAAATTCATGCATCGTTTGACCTCGCGATCAACACATAACACTTAGTAGGTGGAACTTTTCCACCTAATCCGGCAACAGTCAGGTTTTCTCTCATTGGCCCCATGACTTATCTACTCTTCTTTAGCAATTACCTTAACACTAACTGAATTCCCCCTTCCCGTTCTACCCTTCAAACTGGGACATGTTCCTGTTAATCCCCCTCTCGAAATGCCTGAAGGGTCACTTGAATCAGTTTGCCACGCCTCTCGTCTCGATCTGTTCCCGGTTAAACCTGCAAAGTGGGAAATTGTCCTTCTAATAACGGAGTTTTTGCTTGGACATAGCTGGTCGATTTCTCATGGTTCTATCAGCCATCTGTATCTATTGTTCCGTGAGGTAAATAGCCATCCTGAGCATATGACCGAAAAAATACTTGAGCGACTAAAAAACCAGATTAGAATCAGAAATTACAGCCCTCGCACGGAGCAGTCGTATGTGCATTGGGTTAAAAAGTTCATACGGTTTCATCATTTGAAACACCCGCTGGATCTCGATGAGACTGCGGTCGTCGCCTTCCTCACTCACCTTGCGGTTGACAGGCGTGTTTCGCCGAATACCCAGAATCTTGCTCTGAGCTCTATTGTCTTTCTCTACGGCAAAGTGCTGGATCGTCCGCTGGGCGACATCACTGCTACGGTTCGCGCCAAGAAACCTCAAAAGCTTCCTACAGTTTTATCTAGATCAGAAGTCGCCAGTATTATCCGAAACCTGGATGGCTCTCACAAACTCATTGCTTCTCTGCTATATGGTTCCGGTCTTAGGCTAATGGAAGCACTTCAGCTTCGGGTCAAGGACATGAACTTCGATTACGCCTGCATCCAGGTCCACAATGCAAAAGGTGCTAAAGATCGTATCGTTACGTTTCCACAGATACTTCATCACACGGTAAGTGTTCATCTGCAACAGGTGAGGCTCCTTCACGACACGGATCTAAAGCAAGGGTTCGGGCGAGCAAGTCTTCCCTACGCCCTTGTACGCAAGTTCCGCGGCGACGACAAATCCTGGGGCTGGCAATTTGTCTTTCCAGGTAAAAACATTTCCAGGGATCCTAACTCCGACAAGCGCGGACGCCACCATGTCGACCCATCGACTTTTCGTAAGGCTTTTAAGAGATCGACGATCAAAGGCAATCTTTCCAAACCGGCAAGCTCACACACTCTCCGACATTCGTTCGCTACACACGCTTTGGAGAATGGTGTCGATATCCGAACCATTCAACAGCAACTCGGCCACTCATCACTGGAAACAACCGAAATCTACACACATATCCTTAGGCGAGGCGCGCACGCGGTAAAGAGCCCGCTGGAGGACATTTTCCCTTCGATTCTTTCGCTGTGACATACAACTGGCGTTACCTTAATGACCAGGTGCATCGCAATCTAAACCTAACGCCCATATCATGAGCATCAGTTTAATCTCATCACCTGGCTACAATGGATAAACGAAAAGTCGCTGTTATCGGTGCAAGCGGTGTCGTTGGCCGCGCGTTACTTGAAAACCTGAATTCTGCTGGTGAGCCTGTCATTGGCCTCTCGAGGCGGCCGCCTGCTGATCTGCCTGAAGTAGATTTTCTACCCCTCGATCTACTTGACCGCGACGCCTGCCTCCAGGCATCACTCAGCAACCTGCAGGACGTAACGCACGTCGTTTATACCGCCCTTTATGAGAAGCCCGGTCTTATCGCCGGTTGGCGCGAGCAGGATCAAATGCAAACCAATCTCTCCATGCTCAAAAACCTTCTGGAACCGATGCGCCAGAATAGTAATTTGCGTCACGTTACGTTGCTCCAGGGCACCAAGGCCTATGGCGCACATGTCGAGCCAATGAAGATCCCCGGTCTTGAGCGCGCCCCCCGTCATCAGCATGATAATTTTTATTGGCTGCAACAGGACTACCTGGAAGAAACCTGTCAGAAGATGGGCTGGCAGTTCACCATCTGGCGACCGCAGGTCATTTTTGGCTATGCGCTGCATGCACCGATGAATCTGCTGAACGCAATTGGCGTCTACGGTGCGCTGAAAAAATCCCGAAATGAGCCTTTCACCTACCCTGGAGGCCCATCAGGTGTCGCGGAAGCGATTGATGCCGATCTACTGGCAAGGGCCATTAATTTCAGTTTCGACAACTCAGCATTCGCCAATGAGACTTTCAACATTACCAATGGCGATATCTTTCGCTGGCAGGATATATGGCCAGCCCTGGCAGCTAAGTTCGACCTCGGAGTCGGCGAGCCAGTTCGTCAGCGCCTGTCCGAGACTCTCTATGACTGTGAACAAGAGTGGCAGCAGATCGTCATCGACCATGATCTCATCCCCTATACCATCCGTGAGCTGGTGGGTGATTCATTCTTTTATGCTGATGCTCTCTTCAATAGCTATGGTGACCAGGCACCACCGCCTGCCCTTGTTAGCACCATTAAACTGCGAGAAGCAGGTTTTCAGGAATGCATCGATACTGAGGCAATGTTCGCTAATTGGTTCGACAAGCTGAGAGCACTCAGAGTATTGCCGCCTATCTAGTTTCCGTCCGAAAATGCATTAATTAACGCTAATCTGGTGCGTTGCTCCAAAGGTGTTGCTTTATAAATCAACAGGTTGTTAGGAAACTAGCACCGCAGTGTCGATTTCTCGAGCAAGAACAATCTAGTCAGATTCCTTTTTCGCCGTAGGTGTCTGACGGTCCCTCTCCAGCAGGGCCAAGCCTGCCTTCGTCACCGAAGTGACCTCTACCTGGCACATAATTGAATTCGACGCGGATACCGTCCGGGTCTTCGAATAATATCGAATAGTAGCCTGGGGCGAAGTGATCACCGGCCTCCGGGCCATGAATGAAGCTGGCATCGAGCTCTGACTCGATAAAGGCATAAATAGCATCGATATCTTCGCGGGCACGTACTCGAAAACAGAAATGATGCAGTCCACTGGTGTCCTGATCGAATGCTACGTGCTTCTTATCTTGGGGAGCTTCCCGAATGAGAATCCCGGTTCGGCTGCCGATACAGTAAAGCGTGGTTTCGTTCTTGATGAGCGTCTTCATTTCAAGAAAATGACACAGCTTTTCCCAGAACGGCATACAGGCTTCAATGTTATTAACTGTCATCTGGATATGGGCAATCCCATTGACTGCAACACTCATGGTTAGGCCTCCTTCGGTCGTCGCGCCCAGCGACTTTTTGATGCAAAGTCTTCGACTTTTCCGCCGAGCTTGGCCCAGCCATTGAATCCAAGCTCCACGTGAGCAACGTTTTTGTATCCCATGGCTTTCAGATCCCGGGCTGCGAAAGCGGATCGACCACCACCGGCGCAAAACGCGACGATTCTCCGGTCTTCCTGAAAGAATTCCCGGTAATAAGGGCTGGTTGGACTGGCCCAGAATTCCATCATTCCCCTGGGTACATGGATAGCGCCCGGAATAGTGCCGAGATCAACCAGCTCCTGAATCTCACGGATATCGATCAATACGAGGTCAGGGTTACCGGCCATCTCTGACTTCAGATCATCTATCGAAAGATTTTCAAGATCAGACTTGATCCTCTCCACTTCTTCAAAAATGTCGACAATTGCCACAGTCGTCTCCTTAGGAATATATCCTCATCATCGGTTTTTAATTTGGGTCTGTAAAGCGCGCGCACGTCTGCCTACAATAGGCACATGAGCCGATTCCTAGCCAGTCTGTCACCCGTACACTGGATCATTCTGGCGCTCGGCAGTCTTATGATCATCTATGGCCTGATTCCGTCAGGATCATCAACGGCACCTGATGAAAAGGTGCCCTCGGTCGAACCTTCGATCCAGGAACAGGTGCCACAGAAACCAGAACCGAAACCAGTTAAAAAAGCTGCTCCTGATCAGCTGGTTTTCGAAGGTGATTTCACCAAAGACATGTCAGGATTTGGCACGATCACCTGGCCGAACCAACAACTTTACAAAGGGGATGTCGTCACAGGGTTGCCCCACGGACAGGGTCATATGCTGTTTGCTGACGGGCGTACATATACCGGTTCTTTCCATCACGGCAGTCTGCATGGTCAAGGGGAGGTTAACTGGCCGGATGCAAGCTACTACAAGGGCGAATTCATTAACAACGTGGTCACTGGCCGCGGCGACTACACGGCATCTAACGGTGACCGCTTCGAAGGTACATTTGTTGACGAGAAACCTCACGGCTATGGCACCCTGACCATGCATACCGGTGATCTTTATGTCGGCGAGGTGAGACGCGGCATCATCGAAGGCAGAGGTACACTTTCCTTTGCAGACGGCAGTGCCTATGAAGGTGAATTCCTGGGTGGGCGAATGCATGGCCAGGGTGAGAGGTCCTGGCCAAACGGCAATCATTATCGCGGCGAGTTTCGGGACGATAACTTTCACGGTTTTGGCTACGCCACGTTCACCGATAGCGGTACTTACGAGGGAGATTTCTCTGAAGGCAAACCCCATGGCGAGGGTAGACGTCGGTGGCCTGATGGCAGGGTTTACCGGGGTCTCTGGGAAAACGGCGTACAACAGGGACCGGGCGTCATCACTTTTGCCAACGGCGACTGGTACAAGGGAGGGTTCGAACAGGGCCGGATAAACGGAGTCGGAACCTGCATTTCAGATGGTGTCGAATCAACCTGCACCTTCTTCAAAGGTGAGCGCCTCGATTAACCTCGTTTCGCGCCAAAGCCTTATGGTAGTGTCCTAACTATGAAGACATTCGACTACATCATCGTCGGTGCGGGCACCGCAGGCTGTGTTCTCGCCAATCGCCTTTCACAAAACCCAAAGCACCGGGTACTGCTGCTGGAGGCTGGCAAGAAAGACAACTACTTCTGGATTAATATCCCGGTCGGGTACCTCTATACCATCAACAACCCCAGAACCGACTGGTGTTACAAGATCGAACCTGACGCTGGCCTCAACAACCGCAGTATCGACTACGCCAGGGGTAAGGTGTTGGGTGGATGCAGCTCTATAAACGCCATGATTTATATGCGCGGGCAGCGCAGTGACTACGATCACTGGGCGCAGCTCGGCAACCGCGGATGGTCCTGGGATGACGTGCTGCCTTATTTCAAGAAGTCAGAGGACTACCAGCATGGTGCTGACGAGTTCCACGGCTCAGGGGGTGAACTTCGCGTTGAGGAACGCCGGGTCAACTGGGAGATATTGGATGCCTGGCGCGATGCGGCAGATTCCTGCGGCATTCCGAAGATTGATGAGTTCAATCGGGGTGACAACTTTGGTAATGCCTATTTCCAGATGAATCAACGTCGGGGGACTCGAGTCAGCGGTGCGCACGCATTTCTAAAACCGGTGATGTCACGACCCAATCTGACCGTGATCACCGAAGCCCATGCACAACACCTTCTGTTTGATAAGAACAGTGATGGAACGCGGTGCACAGGTATCCGTGTAAAGACACCTCACGGCGTTGAGGATTTCAGCGCAGAAGCTGAGGTGATCCTGTCTGCCGGGTCTATCGGCTCAGTGCAGATTCTGCAGCTTTCCGGTGTCGGTCAGGGCGAGTTTCTCTCGGATACGGGTATCAAGCCTATACACGAACTGCCCGGTGTGGGTGAGAACCTGCAGGATCACCTGCAGGTCCGTACGATTTACCAGGTCCACAATACGGTGACGATGAATCAACGCGTCAACTCACTCTTCGGTCTTGCTGCAATGGGACTTGAATACTTCCTTTTCAAAACCGGACCGCTGACGATGCCGCCGTCACAACTTGGGGCTTTTGCAAAAAGCGACTCCAATCTGCCGATGCCGGATCTCGAATGGCATGTGCAGCCACTTTCTCTCGACAGGTTTGGCGAGCCGCTGCACAAGTACAATGCGATCACGCCATCGGTATGTATCCTCAGGCCAACCAGTCGAGGTCATATCCGTATCAAATCAAACCGCCCTCAGGATTACCCGGCGATCAAACTTAACTATCTTTCCACCGAAGAAGATCGACGTGCCGCCGTCGAAGGTCTTAAATTCACCCGCCGTATCATGGCGTCAGAAGCACTTGCCAGATTCGAACCGAAGGAGCTGAAGCCTGGGCCGGAAGTGATCGACGACGAAAGCCTTCTCAAGGCAGCCGGTGATCTTGGCACGACCATCTTTCATCCCATCGGCACCTGCAAAATGGGATCCGACCCTATGGCTGTGGTCGACGATGAACTCAAAGTGCATGGCATAGACGGGCTTCGCGTCATCGATGCATCAATTATGCCGACCATCACCTCTGGCAATACGAATGCACCAACTGTGATGATTGCTGAGAAGGGTGCAGAGTTTGTTCTGGCTTCACACCGCTCAGAATGACCTAAACAAGGTAGGCATACCCTGTCACTTCAACCCATGAAATTTATGAATTCTGGGAATATAACACTATCCAATTATTCCGTTATTTGAGAGAGACCACACTGGTACGCTGCGCGTCCACAACTGCCATCGAGAACTAACCATGTCTGCCTATCTGCAGGAAACCGAAAATCTAGCGAATCTGCGTCAAAGCCACGGAGACGCCTGGAACGGTATTAATCCGGAATACGCAGTTCGCATGCGCATACAGAACCGCTTTAAGTCCGGCCTGGAAATCGCCCAATACACTGCCGATATCATGCGTAAGGATATGGCAGACTACGATGCCAACCCATCGGACTACACTCAGTCGCTCGGCTGCTGGCACGGATTTGTCGCTCAGCAAAAAGCTATCGCCATCAAACGGCATCGCGGTACGCTGGACAAAAAGTATATTTATCTTTCGGGTTGGATGGTTGCAGCACTCCGCTCTCAGTTTGGACCACTGCCAGACCAGAGCATGCACGAAAAAACCAGCGTGCCCAGCCTCATTTCTGAGATCTACACCTTTCTAAAGCAGGCGGATGCCGTAGAACTGGAAAGGCTCTTTAGTGCGCTCGATACCGCCCGAGAAAACGGTAACGATGTGGAAGAACGAAACATTGTCGAGCAGATCGACAATTTCCAAACCCACGTTGTTCCCATTATCGCTGACATCGATGCCGGTTTCGGCAACGAGGAAGCCACCTACCTGCTGGCCAAGCAGATGATCGAGGCTGGCGCCTGCGCCATCCAGATCGAGAACCAGGTATCTGAGGTTAAGCAGTGTGGCCACCAGGCCGGTAAGGTGACTGTGCCTCACGAGGTATTTCTCGCCAAGATCAATGCTGTGCGTTATGCATTTCTTGAGTTGGGTATCGAAAATGGCATTATTGTCGCCCGTACCGACTCACTGGGTGCAGGTCTGACCCAGGTAGTACCTGTATCCAAGGAACCCGGCGATCTTGCCAGTCAGTACAACTCCTTCCTCGAGACGGAAGAGATCCATAATGTCGAGCAACTGAAGGAGCATGATCTGGTCTTCCATCAGGGTGGAAAGATGGTTCAGCCGGTCCGACTCGACAACGGGCTTTACTCCTTCCGCGAAGGTACCGGATTTGACCGGGTCGTTCTCGACTGTATTACCAGCTTGCGCCATGGCGCTGACCTTCTCTGGATTGAAACGGAAAAACCCAACGTCGCTCAGATCGCCGAAATGGTGAATAAGGTGCGTGAGGTTATCCCGGATGCAAAACTGGTCTACAACAATTCACCTTCTTTCAACTGGACTCTGAAGTTCCGGGAGCAGGTCTACCAGGAGTGGGCTGAGGCAGGTAAAGATCTGTCTGCCTACCCGAATCCCGAAGAGGATGCCCTGGGACTCATGCAAGTTGATCTCGACGATTCAGAACTTGCCCAGCAGGCTGATTCCTATATTCAGTCCTTCCAGGCAGATGCCTCAAAAGAAGCAGGTATTTTCCATCACCTGATTACCCTGCCCACCTACCACGAAACAGCTCTGGGTGTGGATATGCTGGCAGAAGGATACTTCGGCGACGACGGCATGCTGGCCTATGTCAAAGGGGTCCAGCGCCAGGAGATTCGCCGAAAAATGAATGTGGTTAAGCACCAGGAGATGGCAGGCACGACGATTGGCGATCACCACAAAGAGTACTTTGCCGGTGAGAACGCCCTTCTGGCTGGTGGCAGCGACAATACCATGAGTCAGTTCGGGTAAGGCTTTCTCCCTGGTCACACCGGTTGTGCCCAGGGAGTCCAACCTGACAAATTATGGAACTTCACCCCTTCCTCGCAGCGCTGATCGGCGGCCTCTGCATCGGTATTGCAGCCTCACTGATGATGTTGACCATCGGCCGTGTCACCGGCATAACCGGTATCTCCTTCAATACTGTCAGCGCTCCGATTCAAAACACCTGGTCCGTAATGTTCGTGGTTGGCCTGGTAGGAGGCGCGGCGCTCTATCATTTTGTTTCCGGTAGTCCTGTCCCCGGACTGGATCTTCCCCTGCCCCTATTGATCGCCGGTGGAATTACTGTCGGCTTCGGTACTAAGCTTGGTCGCGGTTGCACCAGCGGTCATGGTATTTGCGGGCTCGCGTTTTTTTCCAATAGAAGTATCGTTGCCACCTCCATTTTTATGCTGTCTGCGGCAATCACAGTATTTGTCACGCATCACCTAGGTTTGTCATGAAAGGTCTTCTTGCACCTCTCTTCTGCGGCACGCTCTTTGGCTTTGGTCTCGCAATGTCGGGTATGACTGACGTCACCAAGGTCATCGGTTTTCTCGATCTTTTCGGCAACTGGGACCCGTCACTCGCTTTCGTCATGGGTGGTGGTCTGCTGGTGACAGTACCGGTGTTCCAGTTAGGAATCGGCCGAATGAAAGCCCCATTGTTTGATAGTGAATTCCACCTACCGGGACGCTCTGATCTGGATGGCAAACTGATTTGCGGTGCTGCCCTCTTCGGCATCGGCTGGGGTATGGTAGGTTTGTGCCCTGGGCCAGCGATTGCTTCGCTGGCCTATCTCAACGTGGAAGTTGTCTACTTCCTAATCGCGATGTTCTCTGGAATGTTCCTTGCTGATTTCATCGAGCATATGTTCAAGCCGGATATTGTTGCCACGGAAACGACTGACTGACGCGACTGCGTCATGCTGAAGCTGAAAGCTGAAGGATCTCACGACGAGATGCTTCGCTTACGCTCAGCATGACTGATCTAGGATTAGATCCGCAGGCCCGCATCCAACTCGATCACCCGACCTGAGAGATAGTCATTCTCAAAGATGTAGCGCGCCGTGTGAGCCACTTCCTGGGGCTCGCCCAATCGTTTGAGCGGAATACCGGCGGCCATTTTCTCCAGCGCTTCCGGTTTCATGCCGGCCACCATGTCGGTAGCGATGAATCCCGGTGCAATGGCCGCGGCACGAATACCGTATCGGGCAAGTTCTTTGGCCCAGACAGTCGCCATGGCAGCGACACCGGCTTTCGCCGCAGAGTAGTTGGTCTGACCCATATTTCCTGCCTTCGAAATGCTGGAAATATTAATGATGCATCCGGCAATACCCTTATCGATCATACGAGTTGCCGCTTCCCGACCACAGAGAAAAACACCCGTGAGATTAACGTCGATAACCGCCTGCCATTCTGCCAGCGACATTCGCTTGTCGATATTGCCATCCTTAACCTTTATCAGCAGACCGTCCCTTAAAATACCGGCGTTGTTGATCAAGCCATGGACCCCACTAAAATCTGCCTCAATCGCATCAAAGGTAGCCGCCACCTCGTCTTCCTTGGCAACGTTACCAATGTAGGATTTTGCATCGCCACCGGCATCTTTGCAGAGCTGTACTGACTCAGAGAGTTGTTCCTCATTCAAGTCGATCAGTGCAAGGTTGGCACCTGCACCGGCGATCTCGATCGCCATCGCCCGACCCAGGCCCTGACCGCCGCCCGTTACAACAATAGTTTTGCCCTTGAGATCCATGTCTTTCTCCAAATCTGAGTATGCTAAAAAGTGCGCATCATACCCTAAATGGCCGCCTTTCAGCGCTAGTCTTCCCAGAACCGCCACCAGGCACGACTTTTCTCTTCGCGCTTGGCCTTACCCTGTTCTGATCCCTTATCCTCATTGCGGACCTGCTTCATTTGTTTACCCGCCTTATCCTTTTCCGCCTTCTCTTTCTTCTCTTTCTTCTCTTTCTTCAGCTTTTCCTCAACCCTTTCTCTGGCGTCTTCTTCCGAGTCATCGGTTTTCGCTTCCATCGCCGAACGATGAGCGGCCTTTTGTTCGTCTGTAGGCTTACCGTTTCCTGCCCACTCTGGCTTTTCCGCCAGCGCAACGAGAGAAAAAGAAAAGAGCATGAAAATCGTCAATAGTCGCATAGGTGTTTCCTTATCGTTTGAACTTGCCGCCAGTCTAACAACTACAAAGGGAAGATCGCCATGCCGCCTGATAGACGGCAGTTGAGTCAGTTCTGCGGTGGCTCCAGGCTCGCCACCGCGGCATCAATCATATCGACTGCCTGATCCCGAATGCGAGTGAGTGTCTCAAGGTCATAACCCTTTAAGCCGGGTGTGTGGATGTGCCCGACCGGGATCTGCCTGTTTGTCTGCTGCATGAGTCGAATGGCCCGATAGGAAATTTCATTGCTGAGATAGCCGCCGCCACTGCCCTGGACCGCTGTCTGATCCTGTAGATCATCCAGTCGAGCCGCCTTGATCTCACCCTTCTCCCGTGTGACCACACGGCGATTGTCACGAATCCCGTAGTCCCCGCTCACCGCCTGCATCACCTCAACCGGCAGGGAGAACTCAACGAACTCCGGACCGTCAATACCTGGTGGGACAACCGGTGCTATCGGTGTACCTCCACAATATTGCCGTCGATTGTCTGGTTTCTCCGATGACCGTCGCCTGCCGGGAAAACGTTCAAGATCGAACGCCTCGCGTCCCATGCTGACAGTGATCAGCAGATCGATATCCACGAGCAGCGGGCCAATGGCCCGCTCAATCAGCCCTTCGTCAAAATCCTGGAATCTAACCGGCATGATCATGGCCCGAATCTCTGCTCTCCGGCTACCCAACTGCCGCACGCTGCCATCCAGGCTCAAAGCAATGATGCCGGATGGATTGCTCTGATCAATGTTGGCATCCAGATGAAAGGGATCAAAACCGGTAACGAGAACATTCATATCCGCATTGGTTTCAAAGCGTACCTTATGATTGCGACTTGTCGCCTCAAATGCAGCCAGAACATCAGGCGATGAAACGCTGTGACTCGCAACAAGCCGTTGCCAGTAGAGTGTTCGATCATCGGGTGAACCGCTTTGCACATGTTCGCAGGACTGCCGCCACAGGTCGTGACCTATCTGCAAAGCCTCGTCGGTCGATTCGGGTACCGGCACAGGAAATTCACCAAGGCAGGCAATCGCCTCAGGCAGCCGCTCAATTTCAGCATTCATGAATCAGTTCGAAAACCAGTAGCCGGGTTCACAGGTGGTGTACCCCAGACACTGGTAGGCAGCATCGACAAGTGACTGGCCACGGTCATTGAGGAGAATGCCTGCACCCATTTTATTCATGGCGTATCCAAATCCCAGGTGGCACTCAGAATCGGCAAATCCGAGACTACCGCCTGCACCGGCATGACCGAAGGCATGTTTCCCCATGATGACGGATTCTAGTTCGCCGGTTGGCCGATGGCGGTTGTCCATGCTTAGCATGAAACCAAGACTGAACCGGGTCGGCATGAGAAGGGTTGCATCTTCACCGCCGGCAACGGAAGCCGATGTCATCCGCTCAATGGCGATGGCATCAACCAGGTCACCTCCTTCATTGGCAAGTGGCCGGTACAGTCCCGCGATACCACGCGCGTTCGCGATGCCACCACCTGCACCGAACTGGGCGGCGTAACTTTCTGGCGCATCGGTCTTGTGATTGCCATTGTTGAGCAGCGCAAGATACTGCACCGACTTGCTGTCATTCAGCAGCGCATGGGTAAACGGCGACACCGGATCACCTTTTTTCGGTGCCCAGCGCATCATGCGCGCAACACGATGGTGCTCCGATTCCGGTAGACCGATATGAAAATCTATACCGAGTGGCTGTGCGACTCTCCGCTGGAAGAACTCACCCAACGATAAACCTGAGGCGCGGCGAACAAGTTCGCCCACTGTCCAGCCAAAGGTAGACATGTGATATCCATGCCTTGTCCCCGGCCGCCAGAAGGGCTCCTCCTCAGCCAGACGATCTGTCATATAGTCCCAATCGAGGTAACCACCGTCCTTTATCGGTTTCCGCAAGGCAGGCAGTCCAGCCGAGTGATTCAGCATCATGGCAACGGTGACATCTTCCTTTCCTGCCACCGCGAATTCGGGCCAGTAACGGGCAACCTTTGCATGCAGGTCGAGCTTGCCATCAGCAATCAGCAGATGTGCACAAAGCGATACCGCCGCCTTTGTTACCGAATGCACAACACTGATGGTGTCTTCCTGCCAGTCGCCGCCCTGTCTTGGGTGTAGCCTGCCTCCCCAGAGATCGACAACTGTCTCGCCTTCCACATTAAGGCTGACCGAGGCTCCCTGCTCTTCCCGTTCTAGAAAATTGCGGGTGAACTCATCCAACACCGGCTGGAACTTCTCGTCGCAGAAACCATGAATCGTGCCTCTTTCCGACCCGAGCGCAATATCAACCGATGTGCTCATTATTTCGCTGGCCGTTTAAACAGAAGGCATTCATCCTATCATGCAAGCATTGAGCGGCGGATAACCGTATAATCGCCCTCCCTTTTTTGCCCATCTCCAGACTGGTTTTTCATGCTGTCGTTCCTGGTAAAAAAGTCCGACCCAACCTTCGCTGGTTGGCGCATGGTAGCCGTTGCCTTCTTTGTGGACTTTATTGCCGTCGGCTTTTTCTTTTATTCCTATGGTGTTTTTTTCAAGGCCATCGCTGCCGAGTTCGGCGATTCCCGTCTCGGGGTTTCCATGGGCACCACTGTGACCATGGGCGTCGGTGCAATCATGGCACCATTCATCGGAAGGGCTTTGGACCATTATCCGCTGCGTAAGGTTATTGCGAGTGGCGCTATCGCCATGGGCACGGGTTTTCTCCTGCTTGGTTTCGTCAAAACACCAATGCAGTTCTATCTGGTGCTGGGCATATTCATCGGATTCGGCGCAGGTGCCATGGGCATGCTTGCCACCTCCAAGCTGGTCAGCAACTGGTTTGTAATGAAGCGAGGAACAGCGCTCGGTATTGCTGCCACTGGCATATCGGTATCGGGCGTGGTGATGCCAGCAATATCGGCGTTGATCGTCGGTGAATACGGCTGGCGCAACGGTTTTGTCTGCTACGGCATCATTACCCTGACGATCGTGGTGCCGCTTGTGCTGCGTCTTGTGATTTCCCGGCCCGAAGATATTGGTCTGCTGCCGGATGGCGCCGAGACGCGAACGGCGCTACCGCCTAACAAACCAAAACTGCATACAAAGGAATTTCTCAGCAACCCAAACTTTTGGTACTTGAGTGTTTCCCTCGGCATGCTGCTCTGTATCCAGAGCGCGACCCTGATCCATATGGTGCCAAGACTGACCGACCGTGGTCTCGATCTGATCTCGGCTTCTTTTGTTGCCTCATCGACCGCTTTCTTTGGCGTCATGGGCAAACTGATTTACGGTTGGCTGGTAGATCGCGTGGACGTTCGCTATGCGCTCTGGCTCGGCATCGCCTGCCAGGTTGTAGGTCAGTCGCTCATGCTCTTTGGCGACAGTTACTTTACTTTCCTCGCTGGCGCTTCATTCTTTGGTTTCGGCATGGGCGGCAATGTACCCATGCAGGGTGCCGTGGTCGGTGCCGCTTTTGGTCAGGAGAGTTTCGGCAAGGTCCTCGGTGCCATGCGACCGGCCATGTCCGTCATACACCTCCTGGGTGTTCCCTTCGCGGGCTGGGTGTTCGACACAACAGGAAGCTATGATCCTGCTTTCCTGACCTTTTTCGGGCTCTATTTTCTGGCGGCACTCGTCGTCTACGGCCTCCGGGTCGAGACCCGTTCAAAAATGCGTGCACCTTCAATTGCTGAACAGAGAAATGAGTAACGTCTCTAGTTCATTTCAATACCACCGGCAACACTCAGCGCGATGCCGGTAACGTTTCTTGCCGTGGCGAGATAAAGTGCAGCCCGTCCCATATCCTCTACAGTCTGCGGCCGGCCAAGAGGAATCTGTGTCGCCATCACTTCTTCAAAGTTTTTCTCTTTTCCTTCCTGGTCTTCGATGTTCGACGGCAACAGATGCTCGAGCCACATGGCCGTGCCAACGACACCGGGACAGACGGCATTGACCGTAATCTGGTGCGGTGCGAGTTCTGCAGCCAGTGACTGAGTGATGCCGATGGCGGCGAATTTGGAACCGCAATATGCTGACATGTTGGGATGGCCCTGCTTACCGGCGATGGAAGCGGTATTCACAATCGCCGCCTGATCGGATGCCTTAAGCGGTGCCAGTGCCGCTTTTGACATCAGAAACAGTCCCTTGGTATTGACGGCAAAGATCCTGTCCCAGTCTTCCTCCCGAAAATCGTCGATTGGCCCGGAATCGACGACACCGGCATTGTTAACGAGTATGTCGAGGCCACCGAATCGGTCCACCGTAGCTGCGACAGCAGCAGCACAACTGTCGGCCTGGGTCACATCCAGTTCACAGGACGCCACTTCACCCTTTGAGGCTTCCTTCTCAACCGCCTTCGCAAGCGCGCTGCCGTCCGCAAGCTGATAGTTCCAGTCGCCACTGGTATGAGCGCTGCCAAGATCGCCAATCATGACCTGATATCCTGCCTCAACAAAGGCATGAACAATTCCGAGGCCAATACCCCGGGCGCCGCCGGTGACCAGAACAACACCCGGACTACTCATCGACAAATCCACCCAGCCGTTCATAGGCCGCAATGAAATCTTCCATAAAGTCGTAAACCACCTGTTTCGCCGACAATGTCTGGTTCATCATGCCGACACCCTGGCCGACCCAATAGGTGGCGAGTTGTTTCGCACCTTCGTGACCACCTTCCGCAAGTTGATTCACTTTCGCCAGTGCCGGTTCGCTCACCATGGACTGAAGCGGCATGGGCAGAGGTACTGGTGCTTCTTCAGATTCCCAGGCATCGGTCCAGGAAGATCTAATTTGCCGCGTATATTTACCCGTTCGGCTGCGGGACCGCACCGTCTGACTGCTGGTGGCTGCAAGGAACTTGTCCTTGATCACCTGTGATGTTTCCGCCTCCTGTGTGGTCAGCCAGACTGACCCTGTCCAGGCGCCGTGCGCACCCATGGCCATCGCGGCTGCCATCTGCTGACCTGTGACAATCCCGCCAGCGGCCAGGACGGAAACATCCGGGAAATCCCTTACCGCTTCCGCCACTTCCGGTACGAGCACCATCGTTGCTACTTCGCCACAGTGGCCACCAGCCTCGCCACCGGACGCAATGAGAATATCAACACCGGCTTCCGCCTGTTTGATGGCATGCTGCTTGGCGCCGACCAGCGCCCCCGTCGGCACTCCTCTCTCTTTTGCCATCTTCAGCATGTAAGCGGGCGGTACACCGAGCGCATTGACGATAAGTTTGATCGGATGCGAAAAGGCAACATCAACGATGTTGGCCGCACGTTTGTCACCCAGCATCCCGCCGCCTGTACGCCTGCCCTGGTAGATATCGGCGGTGTCAATGTTGTGGCGCGCCAGAATCCCGGCCGCGAACTGTTTCATCTCATCGGGCACCATGGCCTCCATCTCCGACTGGGACATGGATTCATCCTTGTTGACCATGCTGGTGGGCACGATCAGATCGACCCCGTAAGGTTTACCGTCGATGTGTTCATCGATCCAGTCGAGTTCAACTTCCAGCTGTTCCAACCCATATCCCGCGGCCCCCAGGACTCCCATACCACCTGCTTTGGAGACTTCAACGACTACATCACGGCAGTGAGTAAAGGCAACCAGCGGGAACTCGATCCCTAACAGATCACAGATTGGTGACTTCATGGTTTTTCCCTCTGTAAATTTTTCACACGTTCTAGGATATCAACGGGTCTAAGATATCAAAGATAGTCCTCACAAAGTGAGTTACTGCCGAATATCCTCTGGGGGGAGTTTCAGAGTCTGTCGGAAAAGCGCCTGATCCATGTTGTCGCCAATCAGTACCAGGCCGGCTTGAATTCCGTCAGGTCAGGTAGTCTGAACACAAGCAGTGACGTGGCTTCAGGTCGACTCAATCAGCGCTGTTAAATCACCGTCTTCAGCCAGAGCCTCCAGAAATTCAGATTCGTAGGCTCCCTCGGGATTGGCTCTGACTCTCTGATCGAGCCGGTGGGCATCGTCGCCAACCAGAATTCGCCATTTGCCTGCTTTGACACCATCGAGAATAATCGTCGCTGCCTGTCCCGCTGAAGTCGGCGCCTTGTCTCGGAAATCGAGGCCGCGCTGATGAATGACTTCTCTGATCTGATCGTCAGACAGATTCATCACCATTTCTGATTCGGGTCCGCCAATTTGCATCATCTGTTCGCGAAGGACCTTGATGTCTTCTTCTGACATATTGAGTGCATCGGGATGTCCCAGCACCTTGCCGGAGTTGATGGCAATCGAGGTTCCAATATGTCCCGGCATCACGACGGAAACACCGACATGGGGTGCATTCATTCGAAGATCGGTGATCAGTGCCTCGCTGAATCCTTTCACCGCAAACTTGGCAGAAGAGTAGGCGCTGTGCGGCGTTGTCGGTCCGAGCGACGCCCAGAATCCATTGACGCTGCTGGTATTGACGATATGCGCCTGGTCAGCCGCAATCAGATGAGGCATAAAAGCCCGGCAGCCATAGTACACACCGTACCAACACACGCCGAAGGTCCTCTCCCAGTCCTCTCTGCTTTCCTCCGATGTCATGCTGCCACCGCCGCCGATACCGGCGTTGTTGAAGAGCAGATTGATTTTGTCACCATGGGCAGCAACAACTTCATCACGAAACCGCCGGATATCATCTTCTGATGAAACATCACACTGATGCAGGGTTATGCTGATACCGGGGCTCTCAGCCTCGCACAATCTTTTCGTTTCCTGCAGGTTGTCCATCAGCACATCGCAGGTTGCGACCGCACATCCTTCTTTTGCCAGCTGCAGACACAACTCCCTGCCCATGCCGGTACCGCCGCCGGTTACAACCGCTATCCTGCCCCTAAAACTATCCATCGACTTCTTCCTGGGCATCGCCTTGGTCTATTTCGCCGCCAACCATACCATCGAATTTCGGTTTCGCCATCCACAGCATTACGCCGAGCGCCGCGAAGGGTATTGCAATCAGCAGTCCCGCCCAGAGTGGTGCTTCCGTGTAGATCCAACTGAACACCGCCATGGCAATGGCAACCTGAAAGGTATAAAGCGCCGCCCAGGGGAACATCCACCGCTTCATCTTCAGAAAACCGTAAAAACCGGCGCCATAGATCAACCAGTGAATCGGCTCTGTCGCCTTGGCTGCCCAACCGTGTAGCTGGTATCCAAACCAGACTTCCTCATCCTCCACTACCGGTTTCCAAAACAAATCGAAAGGCATGTAGATGAAGGTCATATAGGCACAGAACAGCATCAACGCGTTCATCCAGTGCGGCCTGCCTGAGAAAAAGCTCGTAATCTGTTCCACTATTCCACCTCCGTCACACGATGCTCAAAGTAGTTGTCCCAGCGACTATCCAGAGTCAGGCAGGCCTCGTCCAGACCTACTGCGGCGAATCGGCCATCTAACTCAGTTGCGAGACCCAGTCGCTTTAGTTTTTCAAGGCCATCGTCAACTTCAAAATCCAGCTCTGCATCCCAGCGCGATGACAGCCAGGTTTCAATAGCCTCATCCAGTTCATCGACCATCAGGCCATCACTGCTCTTCAGAAGAAAGTAATAGGCGAGAATCGCCTCTTTACATTCTTCTTCCTCTGCATCGTCAATCAGTCGATGGAAGACGCCCGCATTGTTGTCGAGATTCTTAAAATACAGGTTTTGAGTCAGCGATTGCATGAACAGCAGCTTCCGGTTTCTGAAATTGCTGAATTGCTTCCAGACGTAACTTCCGAGACCACCGAGCCCGGCAAGAATGGCGACCAGTCTTGCCTCATCCAGTTCCACCTGCTCGGTGTGCAGTCCGAACCAAAATCCAAGGAGCGTGCCAAGCAGCAGCAGCGACGTGCCGACATTGGTCGTGACAATCGCACCAGCGCCAATCAGGGCCGGGACACCGATCATCAGCTTGTCGAGGGCTCGCATGGCCACCTTTGTATTCGGAAACAACATTTCCACATCGGCCCTCGGCACGTTCTGAAACAATTTCAGCATGGTGGCACCAGGCTTACCCTGCGCCAGCTCCGAAGTGACATCCTTTTTTAGACGGATGTAAATCACGACACGATCGAAATTGGAAAAAGATATCTCTTTTCGGACCAAACCGAAGAGTGTACGAACCTGCTCTGTGTGTTCGCTCTCACCTCTAATGAACAGCAGTGCTTCTTCAAAATCATCAAAATCGATATCGAGTTTCAACTTGAACAAAGACGATTCATTGAAGGCTGCTTCGATCGCTTCCCTATCAAGCATCTCATAGTTCGCTTTGTTCAGCAGTTCCCGCAGGGTCTCCGTGAAGTCACCGTCCTCTTCAATATCTGACTCGATCACGCGCGTATCCCGATCAGGGTTGTTTGGCGCATAGAGGTCTTTCAAGCGTTCCAGGGTGTGGTGATACTCGAAGTGAAAAACGCTCTGCAGAAGATGACAGAATTCACGGAACTTAAGCTGATCGGCGGCGGACAGATGGTCCGTCGCAATGCACATCTCGATGATGTCCTTTTTCCTGAACGGAATGAATCGTAAGGACATAACTATGGGGTCAGAGCCAAGTGCCAGAGCTAACTTCCTCTAAAAGGCAGTTTGCTCTGGCACTTGGCTCTGACCCCAAACCTATGACCCCAAACCTAAACCTATCCTTCGATAAAGCTGCGTAGTTGTTCGGACCTGGCCGGGTGACGCAGTTTGCGAAGCGCCTTGGCTTCGATCTGCCTGATACGTTCGCGAGTCACGGAAAATTGTCGGCCAACTTCTTCCAATGTGTGATCGGTATTCATGTCGATACCGAAACGCATGCGCAGCACTTTGGCTTCTCTTTCCGTCAGCGCCGTCAGGACGTCGGTTGTGGTTTCTTTCAACCCTTCATCGGTAGCGTGATCCATCGGCGATTCGACAGAAGTATCGCTGACGAGATTCCACATCGTGGAGTCATCATCGTCACCCACTGGCGTTTCCAGTGAGATTGGTTGCTTGGCGACATCCAGCGCTTTCAACACCTTATCTTCCGGCAGATCCATTTTCTTTGAAAGTTCCTCAATCGTTGGTGAACGACCAAGTTCCTGAATCAACTGTCGGGTCAGACGATTGAGTTTGTTGACAGTCTCCATCATATGCACCGGCACACGAATGGTTCTGGCAAGATCGGATATGGAGCGTGTAATCGCCTGGCGAATCCACCAGGTAGCATAGGTTGAAAACTTGAATCCGCGACGATATTCGAACTTGTCTACCGCCTTCATGAGACCAATATTGCCTTCCTGGATCAGGTCGAGAAAGTGCAGCCCACGATTTGTGTACTTCTTGGCGATCGAGATGACAAGTCTGAGGTTCGCTTCAATCATGTCTTTCTTAGCGGCGCGAGTTTTACCAACTGCCAGGAACAAACGTCGGTTCAGATCCTTGATTTCTCCGATCGACATGTCGGTACGCTGGCTGACGCGACGGATCAGCTTGTGGCCATGTCGAATCGATATCCGTGATTGCTCAAGCTTGTCTGCACATTCCGGCAGCTCCTTGATCATTTCATCAACCCAATCAACATTGGATTCATTTCCAACATATCGCTTGAGGAATACGTCCTTCGGCATCTTGGCCCGCGACACGCATAAATTTCGAATCGTTTTTTCCTGCTTCCGAATCAGCTGCATATCATTCCGCACCAGTTCGAGGATAGGATCCATAATGGCTGGGACCAGCTTAAACAGGCTAAATGCGCCAGCCAGTTTTTCCTGAGCCTTGATGGTCTTTTTGTCACGCTTACCATGTTTCTCACAGGCTCTTTCATAAGCCTTATAAGCTTTATCCAGCGCCTTGAAACGCGTATGACCAAGGTCATGGTCTAGTTTGCCGGTATTATCGTCTTCGCCTGCCTGGTAGTTACCGCTGGATTTTGCCTGTGCTATTTCAGACATGTCGGGAATGGAGTCTTCCGGGTCGAGAAAGCCTGAAATAATAGCGGACACCTCGCCTTCCTCAGCGACGACTTCCTCGTAGGAAGTAAGCACGAATTCAACTGTCCCGGGATATACCGCAAGAATAGCCATGGTCTCGCGAATACCATCTTCGATACGCTTGGCGATCTCAATCTCACCCTCTCGGGTCAGTAGCGGTACCGTGCCCATCTCACGCATATACATGCGTACGGGATCCATGGTTTTGCCGACAACAGATTCAACACCACCGATGGTGGCATCCTCACCTTCGGTGGTTTCTTCTGTTGTGTTTTTCAGTGTTGCCGGGTCTGGTGCCGCTTCATAAATGGACACGCCCATTTCTTCGAACATCAATACGATGCTTTCGAAATTATCGGTTTCCTCGATACTCTCCGGGAGTGCATCGGTCAACTGATCGTAAGTGAGATAACCTTGTTCCTTACCGGTATCGATAAGCAGCTTTAGTTTTGACTCTTCGCCGTCAGTCTCGTCATCTTCATCCGTCTTTTCTCTGCCGGCTAGTTCTTCTAGGGCATCAAGTTCGTCAGTCGCATCTTCGAGGTTTTCGTCATCAAGGCGCGTGTCGAAATCACCTTCGTGGGCAGTTGTCATAGGGCGTTTGCTCCGTCAACAAAACGTCAATGAACATCGCACTGATGGCCGTCAGTGGATGAACGGAAAGCAGGCAAGGTCTCTGCCCACATTATCAATTTATCGGGACTTGGATGTCCATAAAAAATACGAGAATGACAGTCTTTTTTGCCCATGAATTCCGACCATTCGTCGAAAAATTCAAGATTTGACCCCGTGCTCGCCAGACGCTCAGGTATTGCCGCTAAACCTGATCCCCTATTTGGGGATGCCAGTACTCTATTTCAAGTAAAAATCAATAAATATTGACGTGAAAATATTTCAGCCATCAATAAAAAACGGTTATTGGAGAAATTTATTCCTGAATTCAAAACCTTAGATTTGATTTCTAAAAGTCAAGAGAAAAGCCCTTCAGGAATCTCCATTATTGAAGGGTTCTATTTGCCATTCACTGGATGTATATTATTCAACCTCGCTAGCTGAAGCTGTATGAATATACAGTATTCTCCTCGGCAGGATGGATGCGCGTACAGCTTCGCTAGCCGAGACCAACCTCCGTCTATGCCTCATTTTTACTGACCTCCAACGGTTCCTTCTATTTCTGTCGTGAACCGTTGTACACAGCTTGTCCACGCCGTATACACCGTTTTTCAACAGGTTACCCACAATGGCTAGGGGCTGGGAAACCGTACCTGATCGAGAATGCTGAGCCAGTCGAAGTCCGGATCGCCAAGCACGTAAAAGTAGGGGTTCAGGATGTCTTCTTTGCTGTTATAAACAAGCGGATTGAGTTCGACATCGACAACTCGGCCGCCTGCCGCCTCGACCACGGCCTGGGCTGCAGCCGTATCCCATTCCGACGTTGGCGCCAGACGGGGGTAGAGATCGGCTTTGCCTTCTGCAATCAGGCAGAGCTTTAGTGAACTGCCCATATTGGTTGTTTCGACTTCATCAAAATGCCGTTTAAGGACATCAAGGCAAGTCTGCAACGCTTCACCACCATGTCGTCTGCTGGCGACAATAGTCAGTGGCTGTTTGGGATCCATTTTCCGTACGCCAATTATTTCTGACTGTCCGTCCCTTTCAACCGCGGCCTGACTTTTAGACTGATCACCGGTGTACATGACGTCCTTGACCGGCACGTAAACAACACCGCTGGTCGGGATGCCATTTTCGACATAGGCAATGTTGACCGTGAATTCACCATTGCGAGAAATGAATTCCTTGGTGCCATCAAGTGGGTCAATCAGAAAGTATCGGTCCCAGTTTTTCCTTTCCTGCCATGTGATGCCGGTTGATTCCTCGGAAAGTATCGGCACATCAGGTACTTCTTTTTCGAGCCCGGCAACAATGATCTTATGGGCGGCAAGGTCTGCGCGGGTCAGCGGAGAGTTGTCTTGCTTGATTTCAATGCCGAAATCCGACTCACCATATATATCCAGGATCGACCCGCCAGCTTCACGTGCCAGTCGCGTCATCAATTCCAAGTATTCGCTCATTGTCTCAAGGTGCCGAAAAAGGGAGCCGCGATTGAACACCATATGCATGAAGAGCTCAAGCCAGGACGGTGTAGAATAGGCCCATGGGTGTTCGTATCGACAAATGGCTCTGGGCGGCGAGGTTTTTCCGTACCCGTGCCAAGGCAAAAGAAGCCATCGATGGCGGCAAGGTCCATCTCAATGATAATCGCGCCAAACCATCAAAAGAGGTAAATATCGACGACGTGCTTCAAATTACCCAGGGCTGGGATGAGAAGGTTGTCGTCGTAAAGGTGCTATCCGATACCCGTCGATCTGCCACCATTGCCCAGGAACTCTATGAGGAAACGGCTGAGAGCATAGAAAAACGGGCACAAATTACCGAACGGCGAAAGGCCGCAGGCAACCAGGTACGTAGTGAAGGCAGACCCAGCAAACGGGACCGCCGCCTGATTCACCAGTTTCGCGACAAAAACCTGAGCTAATACAGGCGATCTTTTGGCATAATCCGCTGTTGATCCCAGTCGAAGCCCACTCTTGAAACCAGATTTGCTGAACAACCTGGATAAGGCGCAACGGAGCCACCTGCTCACATTCAATCACGGTATTGAACGTGAAGCCCTTAGAGTGACGCCATCAGGTTCGCTCGCCCTGACAGATCACCCGGGCTTTCTCGGCAGCAAGCTGACCCATCCCAAGATCACCACCGACTTTTCCGAATCTCAGCTCGAACTGATTACTCCGGTACATCGATCTGCTCAGGCAGCACTCGAGGATCTTGATCTGGTTCATCGCTATATTTATACAGGCCTGGATGATGAAATACTCTGGTCTGCCAGCATGCCCTGCGTCTTGCAGACCGATGAAGAAATCCCACTTGCCCACTACGGAACTTCAAACCTGGGCAGACTCAAGACCACCTATCGTAGCGGTCTTGGCTGTCGCTACGGTCGCGGCATGCAGACAATCTGTGCCGTACATTACAACTTTTCATTTAGTAATGAGTTCTGGCAGTGGCTTAAAGGTGTTGAGGGCTCTTCTGAACCGGATCGAGACTTTATTACCCGTCGATATTTCGATCTGATGCGAAACTTTCGCCGAATGTCCTGGCTTCTAACCTACCTGTTTGGTGCTTCTCCGGCGGTCTGCAATTCCTTCCTCAGCAGCAGGCAGCACAGTCTCGAACCGTTTGACGATGGTACAGCCTATCTTCCCCACGCCACCTCGTTGCGAAGCGGCGACCTGGGCTACCAGAGTGATGCCCAGGGCGAGAACATGAAAATCTGTTACAACTCGCTGAGTAACTATGTCGGCACCCTGGCGAGCGCTATATGCACCACCTATGCGCCCTACGAGAAAATCGGCACCAAAGTCGACGGCGAATACCGCCAGATCAATACCAGTATCCTGCAGTCGGAAGCAGAGTTTTATTCCAGTATTCGGGCTAAGAGGGTGCCAGGGAAAGGGGAGAATTTTCTGGCGCGACTGCTGGAAGACGGCGTTGAGTACATCGAGGTCAGACTGCTGGATGTGAATCCCTATCTGCCACTGGGCATCGATCAGGAGCAGATTGACTTCCTCGATGCCTTTTTGATCAATTGCCTGCTCTCTGATAGCCCGGAGCACGATGAAACCCGATGCCAGGAAGTACGCGAGAACACGATGAAAACTGTCCACGGGGGCCGCTCCGCTGGCCTGATGCTTACAGACAACGGCACACCCAGATCATTTCATGACTGGGGCAGCGAGATACTGAACGAGGTTTCCGGCTGGGCCGACCAGCTAGATCAGGCACACGGCACCACACGATATACCGACACTACCAACCGCCAGAAGTCCCTCCTCATGGAACCTGTACTCACCCCCAGTGGGTCTATCCTGGCGGATATGGCAAAAGAGCAGATCCCGTTTTTCAGATTCGCCATGGACAAAGCCCTGGCCCACCGTGACCATTTCCTTTCACGGCCACCGACCCAGGAGGAAACTGACCTGTTCGAAGCCATGGCGACAAAATCCGTTACCGATCAACAGGATATCGAAGCCGCAGATACAGTCAGCTTCGACGAGTACCTTCAGAACATTCTCCAAGAATATCGACCCCTTGCCGAATGAACCATCTGGCACACCTGGCTCTGGCGGGTGACGAACCCGCCCTGTTGGTAGGGGCTTTCCTCGGGGATTTCATCAAGGGCAGGCTTGAGTCCCGTTTTCCTCCAGACATCGAACGCGGAATCCGCCTGCACCGTGCTATTGATGCCTTCACGGATTCACATCCAAATGTGAGGGAAAGTTCAAAACGTTTTGAACCACCGTATCGACGTTACAGTGGCATTATCCTGGATGTTGTCTTCGACTTTCTGCTGGCGAAGTCATGGTCGACCTACTACGACACTGATCTGGAGGCATATTCACACTCCGTGCTCAGCACGCTCATCGAGCACAGCCAGCATTTACCCGCGCAGGCGGAGACAATGGCCCGTAGAATGCACGAAGCCAATTCGCTGGCTGCGCACGGCGAAGAAAGATTTCTCAGGTATTCCCTAACCCGGTTGTCATCACGACTCAGTCGCGACAACCCGCTGGACACAGCCTACGAATATTGCACGAACCGACTGGACCATCTCGACGCCGACTTCCACGAGTTTTACCCTCTGTTACAGGATTTCTGCGATGAATGGAAGCAGCAGCATCCTTCAGGGACCATCAACCTGTAGTACAATCTCGCCGCCCGATGTAACAAATAGCTCGATCGATGGAATCCATGATCCGATACATCCCCTCCCCAAGAAACCTCAACTGGCTGGTGGTTTTCGGCTGCGTATTCTTAATGGCAGTTGCTCTGTATTTTCAGCATGTCATGCTCCTTGAGCCCTGCCCCATGTGTGTCTTCCAGCGTATGGCGGTCATCGGCACGGGCGTCATCGCCTTCGTCGCGGCGATACACAATCCGCAACAGACCGGCGTACGCATCTATGGCGCCACCGCTGCGCTGGCATCACTGATTGGTGCCGGTATCTCCATCCGCCATCTTTACCTGCAAAGTTTGCCGGAAGACCAGGTCCCGGCCTGTGGTCCAGGGCTCGACTATCTCATCGATGTCTTTCCCATGACCGACGTAATCATGATGGTACTGCAGGGAGACGGTAGCTGCGCGGAAGTTCTGTGGTCCTTTCTTGGCATCAGCATACCGGGATGGGTGCTGCTGGCCTTTCTCGGTTTAATCGCCTTGACCGGCTATCAGGTTGTTCGCAAAGAATCACAGCCCGCTTAATTACAACGAACCGAAACTAGTTTTTCCCCTTAATTGCCGGTGTCACTATCTTGTCCATCTCAGCTTTACGCTGGTCGATGGTTTCCTGCAGATTGGTGACAGTTTCCATCATCTCCCTGACCTGATCCGGCGTCGCTGTCATCGGCCCGGAAGGCAAACCTGTGGCCGAAGCTGTTTCTGTGGCAGCAGTTTCCTCCGGCGCGACATAGGCCTCCATGATGTTGATATCTCCGTTCAGTTGCATCTCTTCAGCAATACCAGCCTCAGGTGGTGTATTTGAGAAATGCCATTGGCCACTTTCATCCTGCCACCTGTAGACTGTGGCCGGTGCTGAAGGTGCTTGTTCCTGCACTTCAGGTATGGCGCCCTGCAGCAGCTCATCCAGAGATTCCGGCAGGTCTATTTTCCAGTCATCTAATGTCATGATGGGCTCACCATCAGGACCTTTGATAAAAAGCGGGGCAATGCATGCGATAATCAACAGCCCGATGAGGATCTTTACCATGATTCACATCCTGTAAAGCCGACCAACCCAGAATACTGAGTCACAGTCTACAGAATCAACCGCTAATCATGCTGTCTTTCAAAAACACTTCACTGCGACGTGGCATTAAACTGCTCGTCTCCGATGCTACCTTTACCATTCACCGCGGCAACAAGGTTGGGCTGGTTGGCGCCAATGGCAGCGGCAAATCCAGTTTGCTGCAACTCGTTCTCGGCGAACTCGAAACCGAAGGGGGCAGCATCGATCTGGCGGCGAATACCCGCATTGCCCATATGGACCAGGAAGTTCCTACAACCGATGAGCCTGCAATTAATTTTGTCTTGGCCGGTGATTCAGCATATGTCGATGTCATCAATTCACTCGAATCAGCGGACGATCATGAGATAGCCGAACTGCACGAACGATTGGATACCATCGACGGTTATACCGCACGGTCCAGAGCTGCCACACTGATGTCAGGGCTCGGTTTTCAGGAAAACGAACATGAAAACCCCCTGGCCGCCTTTTCAGGTGGCTGGCGAATCCGGCTCAGTCTCGCACGGACATTGATGACACCTGCCGATCTGCTGCTGCTGGATGAACCCACCAATCACCTGGATCTCGATGCAATCATCTGGCTGACCGATTGGATCCGGCACTTTCAGGGGACACTGCTCCTGATTTCACACGATCGCGAATTTCTCGACTCCTCTGTCGATCATATCGCCAATCTGCAACATGGCACCCTCGAACTGTTCCGCGGCAACTATTCCGCATTCGAGCGAGTACTTGCTGAGCGTCTTGCACTGCAACAGGCCAGCTACGAAAAGCAGCAGCGGGAAATCACCCATATGCAGGATTTCGTACGGCGCTTCCGAGCCAAGGCAACCAAGGCACGCCAGGCTCAAAGCAGGTTAAAAGCCCTTGAGCGCATGGAAGTGATCGCCCCTGCCCATGTCGACTCTCCCTTTACGTTCGAAATCACGGCATCAGATAAAATTTCAGCACCCCTTGTCAGCATGCAGGATGCAGAGCTGGGCTACGAGACAACCGTACTCTCGAATATTAATCTTAGCCTCCTGCCTGGTGACAGATATGGCCTGCTCGGCGCCAATGGGGCAGGCAAGAGCACACTCATCAAAACGCTCAAAGGCGAATTGCCGCTACTATCGGGGCAACGTACAGATGGCGCTAATTTGAAAATCGGCTACTTCTCCCAGCACCAACTTGATGAACTGGATCTTCAGGCTTCAGCTGTCAATCACATCGAAACCCTGGGTCGACAAATCAACGACATTCCAACCGAACAATCGATCAGAAGCTTTCTCGGCGGCTTCAACTTTCACGGTGATAAGGCCCTGGCGCCCGTATCAACATTTTCGGGCGGAGAAAAAGCTCGCCTCGCCCTCGCTCTCATCACCTGGAGAAAGCCCAACCTGCTCCTTATGGATGAACCCACCAACCACCTGGATCTGGAAATGCGCCAGGCTTTGACGGTCGCCCTGCAGTCATTCGCCGGCGCTCTCATCCTCGTATCCCATGATCAGCACCTGATGACAAATACAGTCGATCAGTTTCTGCTGGTTGACCAGGGGACCGCTAAGCCTTTCGCCGGAGATCTCGAGGACTATCGGGCAAGAGTGTTGCCGTCAATACGCAAGCCCACGGAAACAAAGCCGGTCAGCGAAAATCCGTCTGCTTCCAGACCGGGTAAACAGGCCAGGAAAATGCGTACCCGCCTCAAGACGATCAGCACAAGAATAGAACGCCTTGAAAGAAAGCTCTCTGAAACAGAAACAAAATTGAACGATCCGGAGATCTATGAGGATAGAGATAGTCCCGATCTGCAAATTCTTATCCGCGATCAGGTATCGCTCAAAGAAGAACTGACGCAACTCGAAGAAGAGTGGCTGAATTTAGACATCCAGCTGGAGTCGACTTAAAGTCATACTCAGCTACCGGGTGATGCGGTGCTGGAAGGCCATACCCTTCCGATCACAAATGACCGGGGAATCTCCACGAGATCCTGCACGATTTTCGAGACGACGTTATGCAGCCAGTGACTCGAACTCCTGGAAAAGCTTTTCCCCCCCATTAGTAGCGAGAACTTTTTCCTTCAGTTCTGCTTCTGCCGCGGGTCGCGCAGTCTCGTGCATTTCCACCGCATGCCAGTGCACCATGGCCGTCCAGACAGGGTCGATAATTTCCGAGCCCCGTACTTTTGTACCATCGATTGCGGTAACCATGAAACTCCTGAATTCTGAAATAGCCGCTCGTAACCAGGCGACATGAATGGCTTCATCCTTACGGATTCTGTCAATCAACGCGACAGCGTGTGCTGATTCTTTGGGATTGTCGACAAAGGTTTCAGGGGAGCCGATGACTCTCTCGTAAAATTCAAAAGCACGCTCGGCCCGCACCTCGATCATCGTTAAGTTCATGAGAAAGGCAATCAGGCTTTCGTGTTCGGGCGGCAGTTGCTGCATTTCGCGTTCGTCTTTTTCTCGGGCGA
>JABHYO010000008.1 GCA_018656865.1 Gammaproteobacteria bacterium
AAGCGCGGCTGCCAGTGTCAAAGACGAAGCGTTGCAACCGGAACGGCGCCCGGGTCCACTGCCAATCGCTGGTCAGTATCCGGTCTGGATGAATGGCGCCCGTCATGACACATCGTTTTTCGATCGTCAGCAACTCTGCCCCGGTGATCGTGTGGAGGGTCCGGCGGTAATATCGGAGCCGGTCGCGACCACGGTTGTCGAGCCCGGTTGGACAGCGGAAGTTACCAGGCTCAATCATCTCCTGCTCAGGCGGACGAAACCATTACCGGCGCGTACGGCAATAGGCACGGACGCCGATCCGGTCATGCTTGAGGTTTTTAATAACCTCTTTATGTCCATCGCTGAACAGATGGGTACGACGCTGGCTAATACGGCCTATTCGGTCAATGTTAAGGAACGGCTGGATTTCTCATGCGCGATCTTTGACGCAGCGGGCAACCTCGTCGCCAATGCACCCCATATGCCAGTGCACCTGGGATCTATGAGCGAAAGTGTTCGTGCCATCATTGAAGGCAATCTCGGCCAAATGCAGCCCGGTGATGTATACGCACTGAACTCTCCTTACAACGGTGGTACTCACCTCCCTGATGTCACCGTCATCACGCCTGTGTTTGATGACGCCGGTAAGCAGATCCTTTTTTATGTAGGTTCTCGCGGACATCACGCCGATATTGGCGGTATCACGCCAGGCTCGATGCCGCCCCATTCGACCCATGTCGATGAAGAAGGCGTACTGATCGATAATTTCAAACTGGTAGGGTCCGGCGGAGTGTTCCATGAAAAGGCATTTAGGGACCTCCTGGCTTCAGCCAGTCAGCCGGCCCGCAATCCGGATAACAATGTTGCAGACATCAAGGCACAGATCGCTGCCAACGAGAAAGGTGTCCATGAACTGCTCAAAATGATCGGACACTTTGGCCTGGAAGTGGTTCATGCCTATATGGGGCACGTACAGGACAATGCCGAGGAATCTGTGCGACGGGTTATCGACCGGCTGGATAGCGGTGAGTTCAGCTATACAATGGACGGTGGCCACATTATCAAAGTTGCTGTCAGTATCGATAGCCGGTCGCGCTCAGCCTGTGTGGACTTTTCTGGTACATCGAATCAGCTGTCGAGTAATTTCAATGCTCCGTCCTCTGTTGCGCGTGCCGCCGTACTTTACGTTTTTCGAACTCTGGTGGCCGACGACATTCCGATGAACGAAGGCTGCCTTAAGCCGATCGACATTGTCATCCCCGCCGGTTGCATGCTAAATCCTGACTATCCAGCAGCGGTTGTGGCGGGTAATGTCGAAACCTCACAGGCGATGACCGATGCGTTATTCGGTGCGCTGGGTGTGATGGCTGCAGCACAGGGCACCATGAATAATCTGACTTTTGGCAACGACATCTATCAGTATTATGAAACAGTCTGTGGTGGCTCCGGCGGTGGCCCTGATTTTGACGGTACGGATGCGGTCCACACTCACATGACCAATTCTCGAATGACCGATCCCGAGGTTCTGGAGTGGAGATTCCCCGTCCTTTTGGAAGATTTTCATATTCGCCGCGGTTCCGGTGGTCGGGGCAGGCACTCGGGCGGTGACGGTGTTGTGCGCAGGCTCCGTTTTCTTGAAGACATGCAGGCCTCAATCCTATCGGACCATCGTCGCATACCACCCTTTGGTCTGGCTGGTGGTGAACCGGGTATGACGGGACGAAATTATTTTGAGGGAGCGGATGGCTCGACTAAAGAACTGGCAGGGACTGATACGGTGGAGATTCGACGAGGTGACAGTTTGATTGTTGAAACGCCGGGTGGGGGTGGGTATGGGTCTGTGTCCTAGCAACCCTGATCCGGGCACAAATCGAAGATGGTGCCTACATCTCTCAGTACTGCTTTTAAGCAAACTGAGGCAGGTAGTTTCGCTCGATTGCCTCACGTGTGGCTTCAGGAATGGGGATAGCTTTTCGTGCGTCGAGATCAATGCAAATACCCACGGTATCGCTGATGCCAAGAAGCTGCCCGGTATCTTTGACAAACATCCAGCGACGGGATTGTCTCCATTTCTCGCCATAGGCGGTATCTGCACCGAGCGAGACTATTTTGTTGCCTGCTTCGGGTCGTGCGAATACCACGGAGCGTGTCTCCATTACTGCCCAACTGTAGCGCCGCCCCTGCAAGTCACGAAATTCGGGGGGGCCAAAAGACACGTCCTCTTCGTCCGGGTTCCGACGATGCAGAACGAACATCAGGTCAATTTCTTCTCGTAGCCTGCCGCGATCATCACAGTCTTCTGTGTACACGACATTCTCGTGTCTTCCGCTCATCATGCCTGGTACCTGTTCGTCGCTGATGACGGGTTCGATTTCCTCCAGGGTACCAACATCGGGTTTTGCCAGTGACAGTGATCTTGGCCGGCCATAATCCGGAATTTCAACAAGATATTTTGAATCCGAATCAATTGTTGTGCTTGCATCGATGGGCTCCTGTGTCGATACGTCGACAAAGTCGCTGGTGATAACAAAACTGGCGGCAACGTCACCTGAGTCGGGGTTTCGAATCTCAAAGTAGGCTGTCGCGCCGTCAATTCGGTCAGTCTGTTCGGTGGCGATGAAACCGCCTAAGGTATTAAGCTTGGCTCCAGCAAACTGTTCGGTGCGAAATCGGCTGTAGGTATCAACCCGTCGAATCAGCTGGTTTGGATTTTTGCGAACGAAGACGCCTGAGCGTTTCATCAGTTCGACATTTGCACGGGCTACCCGGAACATATAGTAACGGACGTTCATGTGCCCAAGAGAATCAATCTCTGTTTCGTCTACGATAGATTCATGGAGCAGGTGTAAATCGGTCATCTGTTTCTTAACATTTAAAAAGCCGCGACACTCTACCAGCATCGACAGTATCGTGACAGATTGTGAACCTAATAAAGGGGAAAGAGTGATGTCTGAACGAACTGTGAATCCTGCGGTTGTAGTGTGGTTGTAGTGCAGTTACTGTCGTGAAAGTGGATGCCAGGCCGAAACTGGGCATTTCAGGCTGTCTCCTGGGGCAGAAAGTGCGTTACGACGGTGGGCATAAGCTCAATAGATACGTGACGGAGACTCTTGCGGAGTTTTTCGACCTGGTATCCTTCTGCCCTGAACAGGCGATTGGCCTGCCGACACCAAGAAACCCGATCAGGCTGATTGCCGGTCCTTTTGGTGCTGATGTGCGTGCGGTTGAGATCGAAGATCCTGCAAAGGACTATTCTGAGAGACTGGATCGATTCGGTCGGGAGTTCGTAGGCAGGATCGGTGATTTCAGCGGTTGTATCGTCAAGAAAAACTCCCCCAGTTGCGGCAAGGATGGTGTCAAAGTTCTTGAACGAGGGAATCCTTCGAGGCGGGGCTCTGGTCTGTTCACCGCCAGATTGCTGGCGGATAGACCGGAATTACCGGTTGAAGAAGAAGGAACCCTGGCTGACCCGCTGCTACGAGAAAACTTTATCGGTCGGGTATATGTCATGTGCCGCTGGCAGGAACTCTCCGCGAGAGCTTTGACAAAGAAGAAGCTCCTGGACTTTCACGCCAGGCACAGATCCCTGATTCCGAACGATGAAGAGGAAATCAACCTTGAGCTGAGCCGATTATTGTCAGGTCTGGAATCTATTGAACTGGCATCGGTTGCTCCAAACTACATCAGGCTGTTAATGCACGGGCTGCGAGGGACAGTGTTCAAATCCGAAATGGTGCCCGAATAAGGCTATCTCCATCCTTGGGTGCTTCTTTGTTACCATGGAGGCAACCATCAATATCACGGAGCACGACTATGGACCTGGAAGCATTTCGTCAGGAGGTTCATGAATTTATCGAAACCAATTGTCCGCAGAGCATGCGGAACCGTGTCGTTACTTTCGACACGACCCATGAGGTCTATAGTACTGACGATGCCAAACAATGGCTTGATATTAATGCTGAGCGCGGTTGGACAGCACCGACCTGGCCTACCGAGTACGACGGTGGTGGACTCGGCTATGAGGAAAACCAGATATTGCAGCAGGAAATGGCCTCACTCAAAGCGTTGCCGCCTTCCATGGGGATGGGGCTCGCCATGATTGGGCCAACGCTGCTGGAATACGGCACCGATGAACAGAAACAGCGTCACCTGCCCAAGATAGTCAGCGGTGAAGTGACATGGTGCCAGGGCTACAGCGAGCCGGGTTCAGGCTCGGACCTGGCCAGCGTACAGACCAAGGCAGTGCTCGAGGGCGATCATTTTGTGATTAACGGCCAGAAGATCTGGACCTCGGGTGCACAATACGCGGATTGGATGTTTGCGCTGGTCCGGACGGACACCAACGCAGCCAAGCATGATGGTATTAGTTTCGTTCTGTTGGATATGCACCAGCCCGGTGTATCAATTAAGCCGATCCAGCTGATATCCGGCAATTCGCCTTTCTGCGAAACTTTTTTTGACGATGCGATCGCGCGCCGGGATGATCTGGTTGGTGAGTTGAACAAAGGCTGGACTGTTGGCA
>JABHYO010000007.1 GCA_018656865.1 Gammaproteobacteria bacterium
CAAGTTCACGCAACAGGGAACCTCCTCCTGTCAAAACCAATCCGCTTTCAGCGATGTCCGATGCAAGTTCCGGAGGTGTCTGTTCCAGAGCTCCCTTCACCGCCTGCACAATCACAGAGAGCGGTTCCTGCAATGCCTCAAGTATTTCATTACTGTTCAAGGTAAAACTTCTGGGCACACCTTCTGCAAGATTTCGACCTCTAACATCAATCTCCCGCACTTCGTTGCACGGGAATGCCATACCAATTTCCTGTTTTATTCTTTCTGCGGTGGCATCACCAATCAGGCTGCCCTGTGTTCGCCTGACGTAGGTTGTAATCGCCTCGTCGAACCGGTCGCCACCAACACGCACGGACTGCGCATAAACGACACCATTAAGAGATATCACAGCGATCTCTGTCGTTCCTCCACCAATATCGACAACCATCGTGCCAACAGCCTCGTGAACCGGCAATCCAGCGCCTATCGCTGCCGCCATCGGCTCCTCAATCAATCTGACATCTCTTGCACCGGCACTGACGACAGATTCCCGTATCGCACGTCGCTCTACCTCAGTCGACTGGCAGGGTACGCAAACAAGTACTCTGGGACTGGGTCGGATGAAGCTGTTCTCGTGTACCTTCTTGATGAAATGCTGAAGCATCCGCTCAGTCACCTGGAAATCGGCAATGACTCCATCCTTCAACGGCCTGATGGCAGTGATATTGCCCGGCGTTCTACCCAACATACGTTTCGCGTCGATGCCTACCGCCGCGACGTTCTTCTGGTTGTTGTTGTTCCGAATGGCAACAACCGATGGTTCATTAAGAACGATCCCCTGCTCCCGTACATAGATCAGCGTGTTCGCCGTTCCAAGATCAATGGAAAGATCATTTGAGAACATGCCTCTCAGGCGCTTAAACATCTAACATGAGCCTCAAAAATTGTTGTCCCCAGTTGCACTGTGGTCACTCAAAGTCGGGTTGTTTCGACGTGAGCATTTAGATTCAAAAACTTGCGTAACTCTATCATTCAGGGCGGATTTTATATAGCGGCAGAACCCCATTTTTGGACCGCTTATTCCGTGAATAATGGATAAGTTTCCATTTTACGTCTGTTTTTCCACACCTGACCCCGATAGTGGCCTTCCTGACCCGTGCAACGTCTAAAAGTTTGCGTAATCCCACAAACCTCATTAGCATTCCTCGCCTTGTTTAAATACCGGCAAAAATACCGTGGAAGTTACCGATTCCGTCGTAAAAAACATTGCCGCCCTGGCCCAGCTTCAGGTCGACAAAACAGAATTACCCAGACTCGCAGCCGGCATGCAGAACATTCTGGATCTTGCCGAGCAAATGCAGTCCGCGGACACTGAAGGTGTCACGCCAATATCCAATCCGCTAGATGCCACACAGCAGTTGCGCCCGGACGCAGTGATCGAACAGGATCAGCGCGAGCTCTTCCAGTCAATCGCGCCCGCGACTGAAGACGGGCTCTATCTGGTGCCTCGGGTGGTGGAATAACGTGCTGAATCGAACACTTGCGGAACAGATCAGCGACCTGCAGAAAGGTGAGTACTCCTGCAGTGAACTCACAGAGGCTTATCTGATTCGAATCTCTGAAACTTCAGACCTGAACACCTTCATTACAGTCGCCGATGACGCACTAGAGAATGCAGCTCATGCGGACGAACTTCGTGCTTCTGGCGACGACCGGCCGCTGCTTGGTATCCCTGTCGCCCATAAAGACATCTTCTGTCAGAAGAATGTCAGAACAACGGCGGGTTCGCGCATGCTGGACAACTTCGTTTCACCATATGATTCAACGGTCATCGAGAACCTTAATGCAGCAGGCACGGTCAGTCTCGGGAAAACCAATATGGATGAATTCGCGATGGGTTCATCAAATGAAAATAGTTACTACGGCCCTGTAAAGAACCCATGGAGAACCAGCTGCGTACCAGGAGGATCGTCAGGAGGGTCGGCCGCCGCTGTTGCTGCCAGACTCTGCTCCGCAGCTACAGGTACCGATACCGGCGGCAGTATCCGTCAACCGGCTTCGTTCTGCGGTATCACGGGCATCAAGCCCACCTACGGTAGAATTTCGCGTTGGGGCATGATTGCCTACGCCTCAAGCCTTGATCAGGCTGGTCCGCTCGCCAGAACTGCTGAAGACTGCGCGCTACTGATGACCCACATGGCCGGCCACGACCCAAGAGACAGTACTTCATCACCTGAACCCGTGGACAATTACCTCGAGTCGCTGTCGAAACCCGTCTCCGGCCTAAAGCTGGGTATTTGTCGAGAATATCTGGAAGATCTGACACCGGAAATCAGAGCGGTTTTCGATGAGTTCGTCGGAGAACTGGTATCCCAGGGTGCCGAAACCCGAGAGATCAGTCTGCCTTCTTCACCACTCGCCATACCTGCCTACTACATCATCGCTCCTGCAGAGTGTTCTGCGAACCTGTCCAGATATGACGGTGTACGCTTTGGCTACCGATGTGAAGACCCAAAGGATCTGGATGACCTATATCGGAGATCACGAAGCGAGAGCTTCGGTGCAGAAGTAAAAAACCGAATCATGGTTGGCGCCTTTGCTCTTTCCGCTGGCTACTATGATGCTTACTACAATAAAGCGCAGCAAATTAGACGCCTGATCAAGAACGACTTCGTTGACGCACTCTCAGGAGTCGATGTCATTCTGGGACCAACAACGCCAGGAACAGCATTCCCCATCGGTGAAAAATCCCAGGACCCATTGGCCATGTACATGCAGGACATCTATACGATATCCGCCAACCTTGCCGGACTTCCCGCCATTTCGATACCCGCTGGATTCGTCGACGGCATGCCCGTTGGCGTTCAGGCAATCGGCAACTACTTCGATGAAGCAACACTACTCGCTATCGGTCACCAATATCAGCAGATGACATCCTGGCACCAACAGGAACCGGAGATGAATTCATGAGAGAGGACTGGGAAGTCGTCATAGGACTTGAGATACATGTTCAGTTATCGACTGAATCCAAGATTTTCTCCGGCGCAAGTACGAAATTTGGGGCATCACCCAACACCCAGGCCTGTGCTGTGGATCTTGGGCTGCCAGGGGTCCTGCCGGTAGTTAACGAAGCGGTCTATCCAAAGGCCATCGCCTTTGGTCTCGGGGTTGGCGCAACCATCGGTGAACGCTCCTGTTTCGACAGGAAAAACTATTTCTACCCTGACCTGCCAAAGGGTTACCAGATCACTCAAATGGATGAACCCATTGTTATCGGCGGGCAGGTCGAGATTTCACTGGCGGACGGTTCTACCAAGACCGTTCGGATCACCAGAGCACATCTTGAGGAAGACGCCGGTAAGTCACTGCATGAGGACTTTCACGGAATGACCGGTATCGATCTGAACCGGGCTGGCACCCCGCTTCTCGAAATCGTCTCCGAACCAGAGATGTCCAGTGCAACGGAAGCTGTCTCCTACGCCAAGACCATCCACCAACTCGTTACCTACCTGTCTGTTTCCGACGGCAATATGTCCGAGGGATCGCTTCGATGCGACGCCAATGTATCCATCCGAAAAAAGGGCGACGACAAACTGGGTGTCCGCACCGAAACAAAAAACGTAAATTCATTTCGCTTCCTGAAAAAAGCGATCGAATTCGAAATTGAGCGACAGATCGATATTCTTGAGTCTGGCGGTCGAATCGCCCAGGAAACACGTCTATACGACCCAGACAGGGATGAAACACGCCCCATGCGCAGCAAAGAAACTGCCACTGACTATCGTTATTTTCCCGAGCCCGATCTTCTGCCAGTCGTCATCAATGAAGCCTATATCAATGACATCCGAAAACAGATGCCTGAGCTACCGGCACAGAAACGTGTCCGCTTCGAGGAAGAGTTGGGACTGACGGCCGAAGACGCAAACCTTATTGCCAGTGATCTCGGACTCGCCACTTACTTTGAAATCTGCGCGACAACCTGCAGCGACCCGGGTATGGCATCCAACTGGGTGAAAGGCGAACTGCTTGCCAGCGTCAATCGTGACGATCTCTTAGTCGCCAACGCACCCGTTACACCTATACAACTCGGCACAATTATTCTGCGCATCAAGGATGAGACCATCTCCGGCAAGATTGCCAAAACAATTTTTAACGCACTCTGGCAGGGTGAAGCAGATTCCGTCGATGGCTATATTGAAGCTAATGGGCTAAAGCAGGTGTCAGATTCATCTGCTCTGGAACCCATTGTCGATCAAATTATTCAGGAAAACCCAAAACAGGTTGAACAATACCGTGCCGGTAAGACCAAGGTACTGGGATTTTTTGTCGGTCAAGTCATGAAACAGACGGGCGGAAAAGCCAACCCGAAGCAGGTTAATGAACTTGTGATCTCCCGTCTCTCCTAAAGAGACTCGAACCTGGCGATAAAATCGCGAATTCTATCGGCATTGGCACCGATATCGCTCTGCCCGACCCTTGACATGGATCTCAGATCGATCACGACATCGTCATCGCCTGAGCTGATTCGCACAACCATGTCATCCTTAAAGCCAAACCAGTAGGTCGTTGCTGTCGCTTCCACGCGACCAGCTTCCGCATCGACATCCACAATATCGAGCCCCATCTCTGTCAGTACGGACACAGTTCGATCGACTGCATCGGCTACCGACATCGGCATGATAATAGGATCGAGGTCGGGATAGGCTTCGCGGGTCGTTTCACCCAGCTTTTCCGCCGGCCAGGCTTCATTCCCGCCATACTCAACACCATTTGGCGCGTTTGCTCGCAAAGGTAATATGGCCACAAATGCAGGTGGATTATCAGTGTCCGTTGTAATGTCGTGAATGGGCGGCACCGATCTTGCCTTCGCTATCTGCGGCGTAATAAAGAGCGAAGGCACAAGCCCCAGCACCATCGCCAGGATTATCAGATTTCGATTCCCCGGCAAGGCACCCCTAATCGCAATTACTACATATACCAGACCAACTAGCGTAACCAGAAGCCCACCGGCGATCGCAATCAGCAGACTAACAAGTGAAGGTTGCAACGGAACCAGCTCGAATCGGTAACCAAGCGGACCCGTTAACAGCACCACCAGGAGCACAATGGCGCTCGCCAGCAGAACCCGCGTAGACATCTTCACTTCTTCTTCCAAAATTCTCCCCTTGCGGTCGAAGTAAAATTTACATTTCACTCACATCTGTTGAAGAATACGAGGTGTGGACAAATTGTCCTCTAACCCCATTTATTGAGAGCAACATAGTGGCATCTTCCCTGATTCGCATAAACGAGGCAACCGCCGATGAACTGCAACTGTTGAAAGGTATCGGACCCAAGCGCGCAGAACGCATTACGACTTTCCGAGAGAAAGTCGGTCCCGTCCGAAACGCCTTTGACCTGGCAACCGCTACCGGCACCAGTGTCAAGATAGCCGAAAAGATATCGAATCAAATAGACTGGCACCACGACGGAACAACGTCCCGGGTAAACATATGGCCTCTTGTGATAACCAGTCTCACCAGTCTGTGGCTGCTGGCTTTCGGCTTTGTGCACCTGACATCATCTATCTCGACCACTGCCGATGGACTGTATCGGCTCGGTTTTTCGCTGGTCTTACTGGGGAGCCTGGTGGCGACTGCAGACATTGCGCTGGCATCACTAAAAAGGGAGAGCAGCGAAACAACCCGGCTTTTTCTTCCCGCCACGACGCTTTTCCTGACGGGGTTTTTTTTGTTGTGCGGGCTGGTCGGTCTGGGTTCGTTGACTGGGCTGTCCGGCACCCTCGAGGACAACCTGCGACACACCTTTACGTTTGTCAGCATGACAATGCTGATGATCTGGCTGATCTACGGTCCTGCCCTGTGCCTACGCGCCATGATCGGCCATTCGCCGACACGGGTACAGAAGGCACGAAATTTTTATGACTTTAGTCTACCGGTCATTGCTGCTACCTGCGTCTATCTGCTGCTATTCGCCAATGGATCGACCTGGCTTGAAGAAATATTCTCAATCTGGTCCCTGGTTATCATCACCAGCAACGGTAATGAACTCATCAAGGGTCACCCGGCTTTCGTCACCATGCTGACCAATCTGGACCGCGGACGGTATCAATTTTTCTTGAGACATGAGGTCGCAGTTCTACCGGACCTGAGAAGCCACAACAGGCTGGTCGGTAGCCTGACCATGACCGTCGCAGCATTCCTTTTGGCCGCGTTGATCGGGTCTTTATTTACCTAGATTATTTGGCTAGATTTTCGAAAGTGTCACTCAGACGACTTTGATATGCCAGGGTTCATAGCGGACGCCAAACATGTTGTCCCGCGGATATCGAATATCCACGTAACCGAGCTCTACCAGTTTCTTGAACTCATCTGTGCGTGCAAATTCCTCAGAGAAGTTCTTGCGGCCAAACCCGACCTTACCGACGTCGAAATCACCGATTCCATGATAAGAATGTCCGGGAGGAGCGAGGCTGCGGGAAGCCTTAGACAGATTCCCCTTGGACTGAATGGTTTTAGCGAGAAAAAGGTGCGTCTGTTTGACCACACTGCGGATCCCTGAGGTCAAGACGATACCGTCACCCAGATCTTTCTTGAGTTTTCGATAGAGAGCAACAGAATCACCGCGATACAGAAAGTGCCCTGTCTGCCTGATCTTCTTTCTGTCCCTTTCGGGGACAGGCTTCGTCAATCTGGTGATAACCTTTTTACCAAGGAATCCATAGCGACTTGCGTTGGCAGAGAAGAGCTCCTCAAGGAACAACTTTTCCTCCTTGCTAAATTCGCCAATGCTGGCGTAGCGACTACCAAAGCCAAGCATTTCATCGAAGCTGACGACATTGAAATTGCCATGGCCAACAAGATTCTGAACCCGGTCGAGTCGCTTGAAGGCTGAAATCAGAAGCGGGTACTGATCTCGCCGCAAATAGATATCTTCGCGATGACTCTGATCGTGGTTCCGTATCTTGCTCAAATACTGATTCAGATCAGGACTCATCGTCGTGGCCATGATCTGCTGAGTAGCCGTCGGATCAAAAGCGCGCAGAAACTCACTGGCTCGAGGTGCGGGGGTGGACATTGTCTCAATTGATGCCATGAGTTCCGAGGCGGTTGTATCCATATCCTCAAAAGGCACAACGGAACTCGTGACAGACGGAATATCCTGACGATAGACAAGCTGACTGCTCATCGCCGCAACCGTTCCTACTGAAAAGATTTTAAGAAAATCCCTTCGCTCCACGTCTGAATTCCTACCCGTTTAGGCGGTTCATAGTACCGACAACCTGACTGAGTTTCCAGAGGGAATGCCTGAAAATCCAATGAGTTAGCGCCGTTATTTAGTCCCTCTCCTAGAACTCACTACTGCGGTGCTAGTAACGGCCACCATCAACCACGACCGTCTGTCCGGTCATAAAACTGCCTGCCCTGGAGGATAGGAACACGGCAACCCCGCCGATCTCCTCAGGCTCTCCAATTCTTCTTAGTGCAGCATTAGCAGTTGCGGCCTTCAGCGTCTCCGGGTCTTCCCAAAGTGCACGGGCGAAGTCCGTGCGAACAAGCCCCGGTGCAATCGCGTTTGCCCGAATATTGTGTTCCCCAAATTCCGTCGAAATATTGCGAACGAGCGCCATATCCGCCGCCTTGGAAATTCCGTAAGTACCAAGAACGGCGCTGCCGTGAAGACCGCCAACAGATGAAACAATGAGTATCACACCGTCTTTGCGTTCAACCATCTCCGGCAGCACTAACTGACACACCCAATGATTCGACTTGACGTTCGAATCAAGAATCTTGTCATAGGCGGAATCTGGAATATCCAGCATGGAACCGTAGAAAGGATTAACCGCTGCATTACAGACCAGAATATCTATCTTCCCGAGCTGCGACCTGGTTTCATTGACCAGGCTCTCAAGCTGCTCCTGGTGCCCGATATGACAGGGTATAGCAACCGCACGACCACCCTTGCCGTCGAGCGATGCATTAATTTCCCCAGCGACCTCTTCACAGGCATCCGCCTTGCGACTGGAAACAACTACTTCTGCACCATGAAGCGCCAGCTGTTCCGCAATGGCACGACCAATACCTTTGGTAGAACCCGTAACAACCGCGACCTTGCCACTCAAATCGAAAAGACTTTCCATCTTGAAACCCTGCGAGAGAAATCAGGAAAACTACCGAGAGAGTCACTGGCTGTCAACGTCACAATGGGTTGCCATGGGGCAATAAATCGGACAAAGTTCTGACTATCTGAGACACGAATCTGCTGATTGCATCGGGAGTACATATGAAAGTTAGAATTTTTAGACAACGAGTCTCACAGGTTCATGAAAGTGAAACTGAGATTAACGACTGGATGGCCGAAATGGGAGATTCAATCAACATCAAACATGTCGAGCAATCCGCTTATCTAACCGACAATACCGACAATGGCCAACCTGGAATCGTTGTCTCAGTGTGGTACGAGGATAACTAACGAGCTTCATCCTGGAAAGGATGCTCACTCGTCAAGTCGTATACTGCTCTCTCCCCTGGACCACGACCAGTTGCGGGTGTTCCAGCACCGAAAGATCCTCCAGTGGATTCGTCTCGTAAACCACGAAATCGGCTGAGTACCCCGTTTCAATTTTGCCTGTAACGGATCCAAGACCAATTGCATCAGCACAGTCTGATGTGGCACTGACAAGCGTTTCCCGGGATGTCAGATCCGCAAACCTTGCGAACTCCGGCAATGCCTTTGGCAGATCGTGATGAAACACATTTGGAATACCAGCATCGGTGGAGGCGATCAGCTTGACGCCCGCTGCTTTCATCCGACGATAGTTTTCTCGAACCATATCGACAAATTCCGGTTTCCTGAAACGACGCCAGCCCGCATTAATGGTCGGTGAAACCCAGACTTTGTTATCCGCCAGCATCTTGACCACATTTTCATCGAGCGCCCGCCCCCATCCAGTATCGCCGACCCAGGAACAGTGCTCGACAGTTCGAACACCTGCGGCTGCGGCCTGTCTGATGCCATCGGTACCATGACAGTGTGCTGCAACATGTCGCTCACGCGCTAACGATTCTCGGACAATCTCAACGACAACCTCGTCTTCAAACTGGCTATCTTTCGGTGTCGACCCCGGTGTGATATTGCCACCGGTAACCATCACTTTGATCAGATCTGATCCATGCTCACACTGCCTTGCCAGTACGGTAAGGGCTTGTTCTGTATTGCTGGCCTGCCCCCCCCAAAAGTGACAGTGACCACCGACGGAGGTAATCGGTTGGCCTGCACAGATCAACCTCGGCCCGGGAGTATCCCCCCGCATGATCTCATCTCGAATCCTGAGTTCGAGCCAGGCACCACCGCCAAGATCCCTCGCCGTCGTAATCCCCGCTCTGACCATGGCAAGGGCACGCGCACGAATTTCTTCCAGAATCTGATCGTCATCGGCATCAGCCTGTGCCAGTGGATCGCTGATTTTCGGGTTCAGACACATGTGCACATGGGCGTCGATCAGACCGGGGATGGCAAAGCCACCCGCCATATCCCTGCCGATGGAATCCGTCGCTGCGTCAGCGGTAAAGATCCCTGCCTGTACATGGATATCCGCATCGCGGAATTGATCCGAAAACCCATCCCAGTAGCTGAGATTTCGATAGCTGGCGTTGCTCACAATCGCTTCTCACTATAGACGTAGAGACTGGACATAAAGAAGTTGAATACGCTGGCAACACCAATGCCGCCGATCAACGCCAGTACTCGGTATTGATCGAAAAATGCAATCTGGCTTGTCAGAAAAATATAGACGCCCCAATTGAGTGAGAACCCAAACAGGCTTGTGACCACAAATTCGACCCACTGACGACCACGGGGTCGTCGTTTTCTCTCACCAAATGTAGCGGATCGGTTCAGGCGCCAGTTCCAGGTAACCGCCGGCCAGAAAGAAATCGCACGAGCCCACTGGTGTTGAAGTCCAAAGGCCTGAAGCAAATAGTAGAAAAACAGATCAACTATGAATCCGCTGGCGCCGACGGCTCCATAGTTGATGAACTCCGCCAGACTACCGAACCTGACTGTGTACAATCGACGAAGATGACGCAGAAACCGAAACTGCTGGGTCAGATTCATTTTACTTTCGCCGACCTCACGATCCTGAAAGCGAATGGCTACTTCTTTGACATCACTGAAATTGCCACGGACCATCAGCTCAAGACCAATCTTGTAACCAAGCGGTTTCAGTTTATCGAGGTCAATCTGTGTTCGATTGAAAGCAAAAAAGCCCGACATCGGATCTGCACAGTCAACCAGGGGTCGGGTCAGAAGTGTCGCAACATGACTGTTAAGGAATCGCCACAGACTCCAGCTTCGATCAAAACTGCCTTGTTCAACATACCGACTTCCCAGAACAAAGCTTGTGCTGCTCGCCTTCAGCATTTCAAACATCTCGGGAATTTTCTCCGGGGGATGGGAATGATCTGCATCCATGACCAATACCAGATCGTTCTGTGCCTCCCTGACACCGTCGATAACACTCATCGACAAATCCCGTGGTCGACCCTGGGGTTGCAGTAACCTAACCGGATAGTTTGCCTGTAAATCGGCAATTACATTTTTGATGTCATCGGGAGAATTGTCATCGACCACAAGCAATTCATAGGTCAGGACATCGTGAAGCACATCGTCGATCCTGCACACCAGTTCACCGATGTTTTCTGCCTCACAGTAGGTAGGAACGACGATAGTCAGCATGATTGGCTCAGGGCTCACTCGCAGGCACCATAGGTCGACCGCACACGGTCTGCCTCACTGGCATTGTCCAGCACCTCATACACATGAAGTAAAACACACCTGCTGGCGTTTGCACTGGAGGGAAACTTTTCAAGGGATGATTCAAGATATTCTACTGCAGCGTGATGATCACTGGGTTTGATCAATGCTATTCTGCCACGATATTCATCGATCAGTCCCGCTACCTCAGACGAAACGCCCCGCGGCATCTCCTGAACGGCTGCCTCAGCCATCTGCCGAAGTGCTGCCTTTCCTGCAGAACTTTGAGGATATTGAAGGAGGGTTTCGAGTGTCCCGAGCTTTCCTGAAAAACTCATCTGCAGTTCCTGGAGAAGTTGCACCTCCTGATCGTCGGCATCACCCGTGAAAATCACCAGTCCGACATGCTGCCGAGTGAATTCCAACAGAAGCCCAAACAGCAGTTCTCGCTCATGACCGTCCAGTAGCAGCAGGGCTTCAGTATCAAGTTTCAGAAGATGCCTAATATAATCGTGCATGCGTGTGACACATTCAAAGCCAGCTTGTTCCGACTTCTCAAAAACCAACCCCCTGTTGATCGCCGGAAAGTCCGGTCGTGCATTGCTCAGAATTCGTTTGTCACTGGTCTCGGTAAACGCCCGACGATTACGATCAAGTAACTCCTGCGGCGCAAAGGCGGATGTAAGGCGATTGCCGAAGACAAGACTGTTCCAGCTTCGAAGTTCGATATCGGGTCTTACGCCTTCCACATGGTGAAGATACCCAAGTACACCAACTCCGGTATCTCCGGTGACGAACAGAACCGAATCCTCAGGCGTCAAATCGAATACCTTCTGCGCGTAGTTCAGGGTAAATTCGTCACCGCTGCGATAATGACCGGGCAAATTCTGGATCAGTTCGGCGGCAAGCAAGACTGCTGGTAGAAACACGATGACCCTCGCTGCAAATGGCCGCATCAGATTGACGAGCCACCTGCATCCAAGTGCAAGCCAAACAGCAGGGCCAAGATAGGCAATTACCGGATAGGGTCTGAAAATAGCTGTGCGGAAATCCGAGAATTCAAATCCAAGCAACAGTATTAAGAGGCTGGTTGCGCCCAGATAGAGAATTAGAAACGACACGGCCAGGCTTGGCCCGAGCTGACGAAAGGATATGACCAAACCAATCATCACGAGGGGAGCCAGCGGGTAGGAGAATTCCGTCAGAGTCTGGAGCAGGACCCAAAACTGATACTGGCCGCGATCATGCCAGCCGGCCACCTCAAACTGATCATCGTAGGGTGCTCGCGATACATAATTGACGAACTGCTCCCAGGTCTCGATCGCGCCAAAAACAGCAATTTCAGGCGACGCCTGAAGTAATGACAGGTACGGCAGAAGTCCAGCGAGCAACAGGGCAATCAACACCAGAAGATGTAAAGGCTGACTCGCCACGCTAATCAATTGCCGCCACTTTGGTGCAACGACCGCCAGCAACGCGGGTGATGCCAACAACTGAAGTGGCCAGTGGTTAGAAAGTGCCAATCCATATACCAATGCCAACAGGTACAGGCTACGCGTATCCGCAGTACGTCTGTAGTAGAGACAAAGCCAGAGGCAACAGACAAAAAGCAGTGTTGCCAGAGAATAGACCTCAATGACTATCGCCTGGGACCAGAAGGTTGACGACAGACCGTAGGCAAGCGCGGTAAAGGCAGCGAGCTTTTCATCCTTAAAAAGATCAATACACACCGGCACCAGCAGCGCACAGGTTAGACTGGCATAGATCGCCGAGAGCAGGTTTCCGGCAAACACACCCGTGCCAAAAAACGGCAGAGCAACGAAGCCCTGACACGACAGCACAAAAAGTGGGTAACCCGGTGGATGCCCAATACCGCCCCTGTGACAGACCATCTGGAACAGACCCGCGTCTTCGAGCGTGATAGCTGTCGGCATCGAGAAAATGTAGAGCGTCAGCGTGATCAGAAAAACAATCGCTGACCAGGTCAATGTGGCTTGTCGGGGCATTACCCCATCATACCTAGGGAGTCTCTGAATAAGTATGCACGCAGCGGGCTTATTCAGCGGCTCTCTTAAACTCAGCTGTTCAGTCGAACGATCTCGCGTAATCCTGTCAGAATAAGATCGGGAACAACATTTTCAAAGAGATGTTCTCGATTGAAGAGTTGTGCAAATCCGCCAGTACCAATGACAACTGGTGGATCATCACTGAATTCCTCTTCTGAGATACGCGTGATCAGTTCACGCACCATGCCCACATTGGACCAATAGAGCCCGGATTGAATACTTTCGACAGTGCTTCGTCCCAGCACCTGCTTCGGAGGCTTGATTTCGACAGCGGGCAGTTGCGCGGTCCGCTCCTCCAGAGCTTCCATCGACAGGCGTACACCCGGGATGATGTTACCGCCCAGAAATTCCTTGTTCTTGGTGATAGCGCAAAGGGTAGTTGCCGTACCGAAGTCCGCCACAATCAGGTTTTTCCCGGGGAACATAGTGACAGCGCCTACTGCATCGGCAATGCGGTCAGCACCGACCTCCTTCGGATCCCGGTACAGGATTTTCAGACCCGTCTTGGTGCCCGGTCGAAGAACCAGCGGTTCCAGGCCGAAATACTTCTGGCAGCAAGCCCTCAGCGAATAAAGCAGATCTGGAACAACGCAGCAGATAGCGACCTGACTAATTGTGTCAGGGTTTACATTGTTTTCGCGTAGCACCGAACGAAAAAATACCCCTAGTTCGTCTGAAGAACTACGTAACTGCGAAGTTCTCCGAAACTGAATCCGAAGCAGATTTTCATCATCGAACAGTCCACCAAAAATCTGACTGTTACCTACATCAAGACATAAAAGCATGGATGGTCAACCTATCGAAACATTATCAATCAGACGCACGGGGGAATCCTCATTACCCATGAGAACAGCGCCAAACCTGCGCCCTTCAATGGTCCTGACATAATCAACCGTAAAGCCTGATTCAGCCAGCCGTGCTACAACTTCCTCGTCGTCATCTTCGCATTGCAGGAGCTCATTAAAAACCGGCGCAAGCTGCCTGTCGCCTCTGCTGAGATTGAGGTTCCGTGAACTCATGGCGAGACCATCAGGTTCCCGCATGGTAGGGCAACCGACAATTTCCGTCTGGAGGAAAAACGCCTCTGCCATACCCCGCACCAGTTTCAGCTGTTGGTAATCCTTCTCACCGAAATAGGCCTGATCAGGGCGAATAAGATTGAGCAGCTTCATGACAACCGTCAGGACACCCGTAAAGTGACCAGCTCGATGCGCACCGCAGAGTTCCCTGCTGAAAACCTTTTCATCTACCTCATAGGCAAAGTCGTCTGGATAGAGTACCTCGTAGGTCGGCAGGAAAACTGCGGCGACTCCCGCGTTCTTGAGCACCTCAAGATCGTTGTCCAGTGTATCCGGATAATTAGTTAGATCATTGGGGTTGTTAAACTGGGTCGGGTTTACATAGATGCTGACCAGGGTATGTTCACATGCTCGCCGACTCTCCTCAACGAGAAACAAGTGCCCATCGTGAAGAGCACCCATGGTCGGCACGAAGCCGACAGTTCCATCCAGCGTATGACGAAAATCCCGGACTTCTACGGCCGCCCGATGTGTTTTCACCCGTAGCTTTCCTCGACTGAGGGAAAGGTCTGTTCCGACACGTCCTGGTGAAAATGCTGCACTGAGCTGGAAACCAGGTCGTGTACATTCGAATAACGTCTCAGGAACTTGGGTGAGAAATCCGGGTCAGCGCCCAGCAAATCCTGCAATACCAGCACCTGGCCATCTGTATGAGGTCCGGCACCAATACCAATTGTGGGAACCGACACACTGCGGGAGACACAGTCCCCCAGTTTGTTAGGCACACATTCCAGGACGACCGCGAAGCAGCCAGCCAGGTCAAGTTCATGTGCCTGTTTCATGATTTTCTCGCCACTATCCTGATCTTTTCCCTGGACGCGGTGTCCGCCCAGGTTGTGAATCGACTGTGGCGTCAAACCCAGGTGACCCATCACCGGCACGCCTGCTTCGACGATATGCTCGATGATCGGTAGCTGGTGATCTGCACCCTCTATTTTGACGGCATGTGCCCCGGCCTGCATCAGTCGCTGAACGGCCTCCATGGCATGGGTTAGCCCTTTGGAGCAGGACAAAAACGGCATATCGGCGATCACAAACTTATCCGGTGCACCTCGAACCACGGCCGCCGTATGCAATTCCATCATTTCGATGGTCGCGTGCACCGTGGAATCGAAGCCGTGCATGACGACTGCGAGGGAATCACCGACCAGGATACAGTCGATATCAGTCTGATTCAGGATCTTCGCCGACCATGCATCGTAGCAGGTCACCATCGAAATCTTGTTTCGGTCCTGTTTCTTGCGCTTGAAAGAATGAATATTAGTCATCGTGTCACCTCTTGTCTGTGAGTCACGATGTTGACACCCGCAATAGGGCGATATTTGAAGTTAAACATAGGTACCTGTCCTCATATGGGGATCAAGTCCAGTACATGTCGTTATCTGGATGATCTGTCAGTTTTACCCAGGTCTCCGTCTAATGATCGAAGCCGAGCGAGCGAAATATAGAAAAAAAGTTGACCGCTGTCCATATCTAAAGCAGACACAATTGACTGCTTCCGCCAATCATGGTTTTCTCGATTATTTGGTGATAAATCAATGAAATACTCAAGTATTCTCCTGTTTCTCCTCTGTACTGGCAGTGCACTTGCCAGTGAAGCTGTCGATCAGACGGTTAGCCGACTTCAGGGATATATCAGGGTAAATACAGTCAACCCGCCAGGCAACGAATCACGCGGGGTCGAGTATCTTGGCCAGATCCTGAGTGAAGCCGGTGTCTCCTATGAGACAGCAGAATCAGCCCCCGGCCGGGGCAACTTATGGGCTCGACTGGAGGGTGGCGATGAGCCTTCCCTCATTCTGCTCCATCACATCGATGTTGTGCCAGCAGACGCCAGTTACTGGGATGTAGACCCGCTTTCCGGAAAAATTGTCGATAACTATATCTACGGTCGGGGTGCTCTGGATACCAAGGGCCTTGGCATAGCACAGCTTCAAGCATTTCTCACCCTGCACGCCAGCGGTAAGAAACTGAAGCGGGACGTCATCCTGATGGCCACTGCCGACGAAGAGGCCGGCGGGTTCTATGGCGCTGGTTGGTTGCTGCAAAACAGGCCGGAACTTTTCGAGGATGTCGGTTTTCTCATCAATGAGGGCGGCAGCGGCGTCATTTTTGACGACACACCGACCTTCAGCATTGAGGTTACCCAGAAAGTACCACTATGGCTGAGGCTAACTGCGACCGATGTACCCGGCCACGGCTCCGCCCCCAGACTAACCAGCTCCGTCAAACGCATCCTCCGCGCCGGAGACCGAATTGCCAATACTCGCTTCGAACGCCGCCTGGTCCCAGCCGTACGCGATTACTTCGCCGCGCTTGCACCTTTTCAACATGGTGAAAGACAACGTCTGATGGCCGACATGTCGAAAGCCATAGAAAACGAACCCTTTATGCTATCGCTACAATCGGAAGAACCCTGGCGTGCCGCCCTCCTCAGCAACACCTGCTCGTTAACGACGCTGCAGGGCAGCAACAAAATCAACGTCGTGCCCCCAACCGCCGCACTTGAACTCGATTGTCGGCTCCTGCCTGACCAGGATCCCGAAGTATTCGTACGCAATCTCGAGGTCATCATTAATGATTCCAACATCGAGATCACTCGTATCATGGGTTTCACACCGGCAGTCAGCTCCCAGGACACACCTCTGTTTGCCGCCATACACAAAGCAGTCTCGCTCACTTTTGAGAAGGCCGTACTCATCCCCAGTGTGTCCACAGGATTCACCGACAGCCACTTTTTCAGGGATGTCGACATTGTCTCCTACGGCTTTGCCCCGTTTTTGTTCCCCCAGGGAGAAATAAGCGGCGTGCACGGCAACAATGAACGGGTTTCCACAGAGAACTTGAAGACAGCAACAAAAATCCTGACGGACTTCCTGTTTGAGTTTGCGACCAATTAGCAGCCTGCTAAACTACGCCACCTTCAGTAATACACCACCTTCTGTAAGAAGGGCCTATAGCTCAGTTGGGTTATTCGCCAGAGGTGAATCACGGGCTTGAAGCGAGGCCCTCTGCGGCCGAGTGTTGACTCAAGCCCTGGCTCCCGTGCCAGGGACGGCTTGATGCAA
>JABHYO010000179.1 GCA_018656865.1 Gammaproteobacteria bacterium
GGCAGAAGATCCCGAGAAGTTCTGGACCGAATTCGGACCGAGTGCATTGCACGAGAACAACGCCTACGGCAAGTGGTACACGGACTGGAAGGCCTGGAATGGATACGAAACAAAGGCCGACACGAGTGCGCTTGCGGAAGCCGGCCTCTACCCGATCATGACGCCAGAAGGCTTGGTCGACTACATCGAATCAGCGGGTGAAGATCCCATCATCATGTTTCATCCCATGGCAGGCGGCTTTGATCCTGAACCTGCATGGCAAAGTCTGCAGCTTTTCGAGTCCCGTGTGCTTCCCCTATTGAAACAGAAGGGAATTCCGTACGAGGGACATACTGGAGTTTGAGCACACCAGAGTTCAGCCAATTCTACACGGAGACGCAAATCCAGCAGAGGAACGGTCATGGCGCGTTTGTATACAGATTGGCCGAATCTGCAACTACTCTCAAAATCTGTTCTGAGTCGATTCCCCTATACTGACCGGGGAAAAGTACCGGGGCATCAGGTGAAAGAGATACCATTTACGACAACAGGTAACGCCTATACAAACAACATCTGCGGGCCATTCTTCGACCGTGCCAGACGTAACCCCGAGTCAATCGCTTTAGTCTATGAGGATTGCACCTACCGATTCGCGGATGTTGTCGCGCAAGTCGATACCACTATTGACCTGCTTCTGAAATGCGGTATAAAACGCGGCGATCGTGTGGCCTTTATTGGCCAAAATCATCCTGCCACTATTGTGGTTTTATTCGCGCTGACGCGTATTGGCGCCGTGCACCTGCCGCTCAATCCCAGGTGCTCGGCTGCGGAAGTGAAATTTATCACGAACGATGCCGACGTATCGACGGTGATCGTTGGCCCTGACTTCCAGCAGATGGTTGACGGGATCAGGGGGGGACTACCATGCTCAAACTGCATCGGGATCGAAGAAGCCCCACAAGACTGGTCGATCCTTTCAATCAAAGATGTTACGGGTTCAACGGGCCTATCCCGACACAAGGCTGTTGATACCGATAAAGACAGCCTCGCTATCATGCTCTATACCTCAGGCACGACGGGCACGCCCAAAGGGGTCATGATCACCCACAGCATGGTAAGTGCCACCTCAACTAACCTGGATCTTAATTTCAGGATGAATAATCAAACCTCCATGCTTGCTATGGCGCCCATGTTTCACATCAGCGCATTGGCTATGGCCTTACCTGCTCTTTCGGCGGGCGGTAAATTAGTTCTGATGCCAGGCTTCACCCCTGATGATGTGTACCATGCACTTAGCACCTGGCAAATCACGTTGACGTTCGCCGTACCTACGATGTTACTGGCTCTGGAAAACCATCCGAGATTTGCTGACCATGATTTCTCGATCCTGACTATCGTGGCCGGAGGCGCACCGATTCCGGTTGCAATGCTGCGCACCTGGCTCGGCCGGGGAGCACAGATTGTGCAGGGCTACGGTATGACGGAAGGTGGGGGGACTATGCTGGAAGCAGCAAAAGCATTGGAGAAAGTTGGATCTGCGGGTATGCCTCTCCCTCTGACTGAGATTCAAATCCGCGACCTGGAATCCAACCTCCCTGTATTTGAAAGCGAAATCGAAGGGCAGATATTTATGAAAGGGCCAGCTGTTTTCAGAGGCTATTGGAACCGTCCGGAAGAAACAGCAACGGCTGTTGATGCCGAGGGCTGGCTGGCTACAGGCGACATCGGCAGATGGGATGATGACGGATGCATCTACATCGTTGATCGCCTGAAAGACATGATCATAACCGGTGGTATGAATGTCTATCCGGCCGAACTTGAAAAGGTGCTTTGCGATCACCCACAGGTGGAGATGGCTGCCGTTGTCGGCTTACCGGATGACAAGTGGGGAGAACAGGTGACAGCGCTGATTGTGTCAAATGGCAACAACCCTATCGAAGAGGAGGAGCTACTGGCCTACTGCTGCGAAACGATGTCAAACTACAAAGTGCCGCAGCAATTTGAATTCTATGAGAGCTTTCCAGTCGGTCCTTCCGGTAAGGTCTTGAAAAGGCAACTCCGTGAGGAGCTTCTAGAATAGTATCTTCGTGCAAAGATGTATTTCGTGAAGTCACTCACTAAATACGGAATCGTTCCCGATAGGATGCAAACGCTGAATCGATCATCTCAGATTCAAGACCGTAGTCGTAAATCGAGTACTCGTGCTTGCCGTGCTTATCTCGCGGGTGATCCGCCTCCCAGGACCGCATGTTTTCAAGAGACTTTTCGCTCAGTGTTACATCTGCACTCTCGTACATCCCCGCAATGACCTGCTCAATGTCATCACAGATTTCTTTAAAGTAGACGTCTTTGATTCGTCCTTCGGGCAAACGCTCGCGAATCGCCATGTACCTGTTCATGTTGTCCGACCAATAGTCAACCCAGGCGGGGCCGATCAGGGACTTCTCCACCTTGTCGCTGTAAACCGTTCGAAACTGGTAGGACAGATTGGACCAGGAGCCGATCACTGCTTCGGGTTCCCGGTGGCAATGAAACAGGACAGCATCGGGAAATACCTCCAGCAGGGTGTCCAGAAATTCATTGTGATACACAGCCTTCAGCAGCCAGGGCCTGGCTTCACCACCGTTCTGCCACTGCAGGAACTGTAACCAGATCTTTAACTCCTCATAGACCGGCGTCAGATCCTGCTGGTCCACCCACTGGATGAAACCCGGTATATTGGCATCGACGAAACCCTGCTTGTGAAGGAAGCTGTGCTGCATCAGCATCACGTCTTCCTCCGGTTCATGGGCCGCCACTTCATGGATTCGAGCCAGTTCTGCAGAATTTTCCTCCAGCATCTCGGCGTAGATTTCGGCAGACCTGATGCGGGGGTCACGTCCATCTTCCGACTCAACACCCTCCATGGGGATCGGCTGCCAGGTCTGCCAGAACGGCAGGAACTGGAAATCTCCACTCGCACTCAGCATGCGGTGCAACTTTGTCGTGCCCGTGCGGGGTAGTCCGATAATGATGATCGGACCGCGAATCTCGAGTTCGAGGATTTCCGGATAGTCTTTGAGGTACTGCTCAAGTCGCAGGCGGTTTGCCAGAATCTCGACAACCCTGCCCAACTGTGTGTCATGTCCCTCTGGACTCAGATCAGCTTCGTTGACCCAGGAATCCAGCAAAACCTGAATATGCGGGCGAAACCATTCGTCGCCAAAATCGGTCAGTCCGGCATTCTGCCGTGCGGCTTCGATAAGCCCATCGACCGTAGTCGGATTGTTCATGGGGCCTCCTGTTTCTTGCTCCAGAGTTACCGGGTTTTCTGAAATTGTTTGGCTGGTTCGATAATCTTCTCCGCATAGCGGCGCACACCGTCGATCTTGCCTTCAACAGCGCTGTCATCAACGGCACCGCCAGACACAAACACTTCGAAGAGCCAGGGATTGGTCAGAATAATGTTGTCCACACCCGCATCGATGGCCCGCTTAACCTCATCAAGGTTGTCACCATCGGTCACCGTCAACACAAATTCGAACGAATCGTCTGTTCGGCCTTCCTCCTCAAGCAGTTGCCGAAGCCTTGCTACCGTACCAAGCGAATCAGCGATGGTCGCAGGCGGACTTATCCAACCATCGCCCATCCGGGCTGCACGCCGCAGGATGATGTCGGCGTCACCCCCGAACAGAATCGGTATGGGCTCTGAGGGTTTAGGCAGCATGATCAGGCGGTCGAAGTCGAAGTGTCGTCCATGGTGCTCCACCATCTCACCCTGCCAGAGGCTACGCATCACATCGATCATCTCTTCAATGCGCTTGCCACGACCTTCAAAGGATTGTTGCGCCATATTGAACTCGTCACTGGACCAGCCCGAGCCAACACCGAGATAGATACGGCGATTCGCAAGCTGAGAGACAGTGCTCACCTGCTGAGCTACCAGCGCCGGGTTGCGCAAAGGCAGGACATACACGGCCGTCATGAATTCTACCCGCGTGGTCAGGGCGGCAACATGGCTCATCATGGTCCAGGGCTCAGGCCAGACCGCAGTCTCGTTCCAGGGTCGGATGCCGTCCTCAGAGAAGGTGTAGGGAGCACTGATCGTCTCCGGGTGAGACACATGATCGACAAAGGCCACCACGTCGAAACCGCAGCCTTCTGCGGCGACCGCAATCTCTGCAATCTCCTGCGGCGTGACGAAAGCTGAGCAGATCGTAAACTTCATATTGTTATCGAGAGTACCGATGCAGGTAGTGTTCGCGTCGAATGGCAAGCTGCGACTTTCGTTCCATCGGGATCACCTTCTTCATGGTCGCTGGCAATTCGCTGTGCAGGTTGTTGAAGCTGACCTTACGCATCCTCGGCACGGTTGCCTTGCCGCAGATTTTTGCCCTCGCCAGCAAGATGCCTGTGTCATGACCATCTACATCAATCCAGTTCTGGTAACCCGGGTCACGATGAGATATCACCATGGTGGCCAGTCTATTCTCATCCAGATCCACCATGCCGCTGTTGAGATGCGTCTGACGGTTGCCGTAATTGAGAACCTGCCAGTAGTCGTTGTACAGGGCGAAACTCCAGAATCGACACGCCTTGGGAACCGGCCATTCGAGGATCAGTGCTTCGTCCTGCTTGACGTTGTAGCGTGCCTGAAAGTAGCGCTGGTCAATCTGACCGCCGCCCTGATCGTATCGCTCTTCCCGCACCATGTTGTCACCCTCCGGGAAGGCGTTACCCATTCGCAGACAGAGGTTCAGATAGTCCTGGGCTCTTGCCATGGCTTCAAGACGAAAAACCGCTTCATCAACCTCGCTAACGGAAGTTGTTTTCTTTTCCGGTGCGTCGATACGATCGATATGGAAAGTGGCTGACCGTGGATGGGTATCGAAATCCACATAGAACTCACGAATAAAGAGTGCATTCACGTCTTCCTCGAGCTTCCACCAGCGCCCTGACTGCTCCTTGTTGCTCAGGATAAAATCGTAATAGCCGTCCTTGCCCACACCTGTATCGATCTTGTCGAAGGTGATGTTGACCTTGGTGATGATCTGATTTTCACCTTCGTTTTCACCGTACCAGCCGGCTTGCTGCTGAAAATCGATAAGTTCTGCATCGCCACGGAAACCCCTGACCCGGTAGGTACCCGCTGGATCCAGATGAAACATGCCGTACTTGTAGGAAGGTGCCGGCGCACAGTAATTGACCAGGGGACCAAAGTCCGGAATGTATTCCGGCGTGTTGCGATCGGGGAAAAGCAGATTGGCATAGTTAACTGCCGCGATGGCCATCACCGACCGATATCCCTCAAAACGGTTAATGACGGAGTTTGAGAAAGCCTGATCGCGAATCAGGTCACCGGATCGAGTCAGTTCCCTGACATAATTCTGCCATGCTGCATCGATACGCTGGAGATCAGACAGTTTATCCTCCGCGAACAAGGTTGGTGCACCCATCAACATTATCGCTAAGAGATTCAACAGCAAAACTCTGGGTAGATATCGCATCGTTCGTTGACCTCTTTCGCGAAACACATGTTTCAGGCTACTTTCTCAGAAACAAACGGCAATGTGTATTTCCATATCGGCCAATCAACCTGCAAAACGGGTCACGGTGGTCTTCAGCCCGGTCCCGAGGCTGCCTCGGGAAGCAGGCGGGTGTATGATATCCACCAAATCCTCCAGTGATGGACACAGAGAATGTCGATGTTGCAGGGTAAGACCGCCATTGTGATTGGCGCTTCCGCCGAGGGCGGTATAGGTTGGGAAACTGCAAGGCTATTTGCGGAAGAAGGTGCCAGGGTTGTCGTATCGGCACGAAGCTCTGAACCTCTGCACAAGCTCGCAACCGAGATCGACGGCCTGGCCATCTCCTGCGATGTCACGGAGGCAGGTTCCATTAGCCGACTGGTTGAAGCAACAGTCGATGCGCTCGGACCACCGCATGTGGGCGTCTACTCTCCCGGTCAGGCTTCCTCGAAGATGATCGAGGAACTGACGCGAGCGGACACGTCGGAAGAAATGGTACTACACTACGAAGGGGCCCTCACCTTTCTACAGTCCATGGCGAAAGCAATGACAGGAAGCGGCGCGATCACCTTCATGTCATCAATTCTCTCTGGTCATTATTATCCCGGCATGACGGCCTACGCGAGTGCGAAGGCAGCCCTGGAGCAACTGGTGAGATACGCGGCCGTCGAGTATGCCGCTAAGGGACTCAGAGTAAACAGCATCAGACCCACCTCCACCCGAACACCTATGGTTGAAGAAGCCCTGGCGATTCCCGGGTTGGAGGAAACCGCCATCAAGGAGATTCCGATGGGGAGAATTGCGGAACCACGTGAAATCGCGGAAGCTGCTGCCTGGCTGTCTTCGGACCGCGCCTCATTTGTCACTGGCGTAAACCTGCCGGTGGATGGCGGCAACCACCTCATGCGCATGCCTCACCTGGCAGATATGCCAACGGCAGACGATCTGGACGCCGCTTACAAAAACGATTGAGAGCACCCAGCCTCTAATAGCAAAGAACCGTTTCAAGGAAACCTTTCATGCCAGATTCATCCCGAATACCGGTTATCATTGGTGTCGGTCAAAGCGTCTGCCGCGAAAAGCCAGCCTCTGTCGCAGACCTTCCAGACATCGAATCCATGGCTGCTGAAGCCTGCAAAGCCGCATTGGCGGATGGTGGTATCGAGAATGCCACCTCAAAAATAGACACACTCGCCTTCATCAGACTGGTCGCTGATTCGCTACCATCAAGTCCACCGATATTCGGCCGGTGCAATCAACCGCCTTTGACTCTTGCAAGACGACTCGGTGCCAGCCCTGCACATGCAATCTACTCTGAACTCGGCGGACAGGCACCCCAGCGGCTTATTCACGAAGCGAGCAACCGCATTGCAAGCGGTGAATCCAGTCTCGTCCTGATCACTGGTGCCGAGGTGACCGGAGCCATGAAACACGCTCTTAGACAGGGCTGGAATATTCCTGAGCCGGCTTTGATTGATGGCGAAATGGACAATCGGGACACGGGTTTCGATGTGATCAGCCAGTATGAGCTTGCTAACGGTTTGACTCTGCCACCGGATATCTACGGCATGATGGAGAATGCCTGGCGGCATGAGCATGGACTTACCCGTTCGGAGCACAGGCGGCGAATGGCTGAACTACTTACCCGTTTTTCAGCGGTCGCTGCACAGAATCCCTATGCAATGTACCCGACAACCCGAGATGCTGACTTTCTTGCAACACCTTCAGCGGACAACTATCACGTCGCCGACCCCTACCTCAAATGGTCCGTGGCACAGGACGCTGTCAATCAGGGAGCAGCCGTGGTCGTTGCCTCGGTGAAAATGGCGAGGGATCTGGGCGTACCCGAGGAGAAATGGGTATATCCCCTTACCGGTGCGGACGCTGTAGACAAACTGGTGATTCATCGCCAGCACCTCGGCCGGTCGGACATGATGTCATCGACGATAACGCAGTGCCTGGCTTCAGCGGGTGTGAAGGTAGACGACATAGCACACATGGACCTTTACAGCTGCTTCCCCTGCGCTGCGCACTTCGCCTGCGATGCCCTGGGTATCGATCCCCTGGTTCGACAGGTGACGCAAACCGGAGGCCTTGCTTTTTTTGGCGGCGCTGGAAACAACTACACTCTCCATGCTATTGCGAACCTCGTTACAACCCTTAGATCGGACCCCGGCTCGCTTGGACTCATCGTCGCCAACGGAGGTTACCTGTCAAAAGCCTCGGCAGGCCTCTACAGCACCGACCAGCGCGATGGCTGGCACCCGGTCAACAATAGCGAACTGCAGGCACGGCTCAACACCACCCCC
>JABHYO010000035.1 GCA_018656865.1 Gammaproteobacteria bacterium
CACGATCATGACTTCATCCTCGCCAAGTTCACTGGGTACGGGAATCGCTGCAACTTCGCGCACTGCGGGGAAGGCGGTGACTTCGCTTTCCACCTCAAACGAGGAGATATTCTCGCCTCGCCGACGGATGGCATCCTTGATGCGATCAACAAAATAGAAGTAGCCATTCTCGTCGTACCGGAATCCATCACCGGTGTGAAACCAACCGTTTCGCCAGGCTTGTGCTGTCGCTTCCGGATTCTTGTAGTAGCCGTGGTTCATTGCCCATGGAAGATCCGTCCGCAGGATCAGCTCACCGATTTCTCCCGGGCCTACTTCACAGTCGTTTTCATCGACGACACGCGCCTCAACCCCTTCACGAGGTTTACCGCAGGTGCCGGATTCAGGCGGAAAGAGCTCGGACAACATCGGCGTAGAGATTTCTGTCATGTTGAAAAGAGTACGCGCTTCAAGGTTGTACCGTCGCCCGATTTCCAGTGTGTCTTCGTTCCAGGGAATACAAACAGCTTTTCGGAGCGGATGATCCTTGTCCTGACTACTGGGTGGCAGTTTTAAGAGAAACGGTATCATCGCAGCCAGCAGACAGGTCAGGGTTATTTCGTTCTCGCGCACCGTCTGCCAGAACTCGTCGGTCTTGAAATGTGTGTCCAGAAAACAGGAACCACCGTTGAACAGGATGACATTGATATAGCAGGTCCCACCCACATGGAACATCGGCAGGTTGATAAGAATTCTGTCGCTGGCCTCAATGTAAGTACCGGCTACCGGGCCCATCGAATAGCCCTGAAGATAGGATGACAGGACGGCCTTGGATGGACCTGTGGTACCTGATGTAAAGATGATGTACTGCGTATCCCAGGGCTCGATGACGTCCGGCAGGCTGGTGAGTCCCTTCTCCAGTGAAAGGGCGGATGCCGGGTGTGTTTTCAATGTTGTCAGCTTTGCCTCACCGTGAGTAATGACCACATCACTTAGCTGACCGCAATCGATATCATCCAGGCGTGAGGCAAGGTCCGCGTGGCATACCATTAGAGTTGCATCTGACAGCTGAACGACATGTTGCAACAGATTGCCCTTGTAGGCGGTGTTTACAGGCACATAAACCGCGCCGAGGTAATTGAGACCAAACCAGTTCAGTACGGATTCTTTATTGTTGGGCTGCCAGGACAATACATGATCGCCTTTTTCGACACCCAGGTCCTTGAATCCCCTGGCGGCACGCTGGGTAAGATCAAGCGCCTCTGCCCAGGTCCACTGTTCGCCACCATAAAAGATGAACGCAATGTCGTCCGGTTTTTCTTCCGCCCACCGTTCCAACTGATAGCCAAGAACTGAAGCTTCTCTCGAAGGCATGCGAGGATCAAATACCATATGAGCACCTCTTCAATGAACTAATACTCACCGACAGTTTAGCAGTTCACTACTGTCAGAAAACTCAGTACGCCTGTTTCAGGCGTCGTTGTCGGGCTGCCTACCTGAAAATGTGGTTTATTCTTCTTATCACCCCGATCTTTTTTGAGCTAGTCGCTGCAAAATACCACGCTTTCCGACAACGCCGCCCGGGTTGTTCGAGCATTGTTGGCCGCAATGGTGGGGTCTTCATAACCGAAGCTAATGCCAAACAATACTTTTACCGAGGGATCCAGGTTGAAGGTGTCACGAATCAGGTCCGGATGATGCGCCATCGTCCCCTGGGCACAGGAGGCCAGGCCATGTGCGGTCAATGACAGCATCAGCGTCTGGGCGTACATGCCAACATCGGCGGCTGAACTCTTACCGAATATGTCGTCCATACACAGAAACGCGACATGTGGCGCGTCAAACAACTCGAAGTTGCGAAAGGCTGCCTGCCCTCTCCCTTCCTTATCGTCCCAGTCGATATCCATCGCTGAGTAAAGTGCCTTGGCACAATCTCGTCGACGCTCCCGCCAGGGTTCTCCCAACTTCCCATTATCCATATGATCCGGCTTGGCTTGCTGTTGGGATTGGGCGCGCCGGATGAATTCCGCGCGTAGCGCATCCCTGGTGGCGCCAGAGGCCACGTATACCTGCCACGGTTGAATATTGGTCCCTGAGGGTGCCCACTGCGCCAGCTCAAAGACTTTGTCCAACAGCTTTTGGGGCACGGGGTCTGGCAAAAAACCGCGCACTGAGCGTCGACTGCGGATGCCATCTTCAAGGGATAGTTCGTTCATGATAATCCAGATTCTCTATTAAGCCCTGTACTATACAGCTGATACCTTGTTGTTACCTCGACTGGCGCTCCTGTCGGTATGAACGAAGGGATTGACTGATTTTGAAATTCAAAATGAATATCCAGTGAGCCGACCTATGATCACTTGGAGGTTTAGGATGACGGGAGTAGATTTTCAGCTTAAGAACAGAACTAAGCGGCGATCTACAAATCGGTAGCACCCGATTGTTTCCTAGATTGAATGCTTGCTCGGAGAGTCATTGCCTAAATGTCTGCTCACCGCGTCAAAGCAGACATCTAAGGGCCGTCAGCCTGGACTTCCGCTACCGGCTAAAAGCCGACCTTAATCTACTCTGTTGTGGGTAGTGACAACGCTATCCAACGTTAACTTGTAACTCGCGACCCCACAATTTATGCTGCTCTATCGCTCTCCCGCTAGCCAACTTGCGTCTTCGACAGGATTCACAAGCTTATTCGATACTCGTAAGCCAAGATGTCCTCGCGGAATATAGAAATCGAGTACCGCTCCTTCTCTCATCAACCTGATTTCGATTAGTTCAGTCGGGTCTGCTGATGATTTTTCCGCTTGGACATATACTAGATCGTGCTGACTGTGGACCCGACGCCCGTCCAGTGAATAGATTCGATCTCCAGCCTGTATTCCTACTTCCTGTGCAACCGAATCCGTATAAACACCTCGGATTTCAAGACGATTGCGTTGTCCTGAAGCGTAAAGATAACTGTCGTACCCATGGCCACCTACTTGTGTTGTTATAGCATCTCGAACTTCGTTTAGAATAGATCTGGCTGTGGCCCCATCATCATCATGCCGCCCCAAGTATTTGGAATTGATTTCACTAACCAGATTGTTAACTTTCTGCGCTTCTAACTCATTCAAGCCTGACTCCCGCAGTGCGCGTTCATCCCATCGCTGAGTGTTTCTGCCTACTATCGGCAGTGAAGAGCTAGCGGGTAAGGCATTGACATGTGTATCTTCTCGTAAGTTCAGAACTGTTTCTTGAAGAGAGGCGATGGACTGGGCAAGGCTATCTAGCTGGGCTTGTTGGGAAATCTGTGTCGATCGTATATTACTAAGGTCGGGGAAGTCAGAAGCAGCCCCCTGAGGAAGGTGGCTCTCAGTTGATTTAAGGTACACAAAGAAGGCGGCTGTAACACCGACTAGCGCTACAACCGCGATACTTTTCTTCACGTTGACACTTAGCCCAGATTGCTTGGTCCTGGGTTCATCTTATCAGTGATAGACCCTTAATCACCTGTATTCGGATCAAACCCTGGGTCGATCTCGTCGACGCCTCCCAAATTATTTGGCCCTAAATAATTGATGTTGCCCGCAGCATCTTCCCACCAAAGTGACCCAGTTGTTTCCTCATCAGCGGTGGACACACAAGTAACTGTTAAATCCCCGTTGTGGTGAAAAAGAAAATCCATGGACTCACCGCCGTTTCCTTTGCCAGTGTTGACATGCCGGTTCCAGAGAATTCTGCCCCCTCTTTCTTGACTTAGCGGAGTGTTGCCAATCCCTTTTAGATTGCAGTCGACGAAGAAAGTTTCCGCATAGCTAGGTGCAACCATTGGTAACATCACAGCAAGAACAAGCCACCGTACCTTGTTTATCATGGTCCGCATAGACTGCTTATCGTTTCTAATCATGCTCGATTGCCTCGTTTTAGTTTTATTGGTTTCTTACTACCAAGTAGCAAAAAGGAGGCACTTTTTATGAGCCTCTACTTCCCACAAAGACGCAGACAGGTAATACAAATGCTTCTGCGCCTCCAAAAAAGCTACTCTGTTGAGCCAATTTCGTCAACCTCGTTGATAGTTGGGTAGTTTTCAGGATGAAATTTCACTCGATAGCGAAAGATTGGGCCATTTAGAACGGTGACTGATAGCGACCCAGACTGTGTGAAAAGTCCCGCCAGAGAGTAAACTAGAACCTTCCTGAGAAGGAGGTTCTATGACTGACTTTATCAAAGGTGAGAACCGCTTCCAGTCC
>JABHYO010000149.1 GCA_018656865.1 Gammaproteobacteria bacterium
GGCAGAACAGGCTCGTCAGGCTATCGGAGAGGCTGATCTGGTCCTCTTTCTTGTTGATGCCAAAGACGGACGGGTTGCGGGTGATGAAAATATCGCGGCCTATCTCAGAGAGAACGACTTCCCGGTCATCCTGGTGGCCAACAAAATCGATGGTCAGAATCCGGATTTTGTCGCCGGTGAGTTTTACGCCCTGGGCCTCGGCGAACCGTATTCAGTTTCAGCTAGCAACGGGCAGGGTATTCGGTATCTTATTGACGAGGAAGTGGCTGAGCGGTTGCCCCCTGGGACGAAGGCAGAATCTGAATTGTTACCTGCCGGTATCAAGATGGCCGTCGTTGGCCGGCCCAATGTAGGCAAGTCGACTCTGGTCAATCGACTGCTGGGAGAAGACCGGGTCGTGGTCTTCGACGAAGCAGGAACGACGCGAGACAGCATATATATACCCTATGAAAGGGATGGTCGGTCCTACACCCTTATTGATACAGCCGGAGTCAGACGCCGCGGAAAGGTGTCGGAGAAAGTAGAAAAATTTTCCGTCATCAAAACACTGGAAGCGATTGCCGATGCCAATGTCGTCATCCTCATGATTGATGCGAGAGAGGGCATTGTCGATCAGGATCTTCATCTCTTAGGTCATGTGCTGGAAGCGGGCAGGGCGCTGGTCATCGCCATCAACAAGTGGGATGGCATTTCCCAGGAGCAGAAAGACTACATTCGAGATGAGCTGGACCGACGTCTGACTTTCATAGACTTCGCCAGAATTCACACCATTTCAGCTCTGCATGGCAGTGGCGTTGGCAATCTTTACGATTCCGTCCATGAAGCATATGCGGCCGCGACTCTGAAAGTGCCAACGTCAAAGCTGAATGAAATCCTGGAATCCGCGGTGTTCGAACACCAGCCACCGCTCGTCAGAGGACGAAGGATAAAGCTGCGCTATGCGCATCTTGGCGGTAACAATCCACCAACCATCGTCATCCATGGTAACCAGACCGAAAACGTGCCTGAGTCTTACAGGCGCTATCTGATGCACAAATTTATTGATGCCCTAAAACTCAAAGGCACGCCGCTGAGACTCGAGTTCAGAACCGGTGACAACCCATTTAAGGGTCGAAAGAATAAGCTTACGGATCGTCAGGCCAATCAGCGAAGACGAATGATGTCTCATGTGAAGAAAGGCAAGAAGAAACAAAAGCGCTGATTTGTCATCTCGACCGCAGGCCCGTCAGGGCCGAAGCAGAGAGATCTCGCCTCCCCGAACGACCCCCTGATGTTACACTCCCAAAAAACACCACCCCAAGGAACTGACAATGGCAGACTTAAAATACAGTGAATATCGACTTCCACGCCAGATGTTGGCTGACCAGGTTTATGACGGCCACAAGTCATTGCATGATGACAAAATGGCGGAAGATCTGGGGTTTTCCGGGGCACCGATTGAGGGTCCGACACACTTCAGTCAATTCGACCTGTTGCTGCATGAGTTATTTGGTGACGCGTGGTTCGAACGCGGTTGTATCAGCTCGCACTATAGAAACATGGTGGTTGAGGGAGAAGAGGTTCGTGCCTTTGTCGAGATACCCGCAGAAGGTGCAACCATTACGAGGATCGGTGCAGAAAAACGTGATGGAACAGAGGTTCTGACGGGTACAGCATCAATCGGACCCGATCACGGTGATACCGAGATTGGACGACGTATCGCTCGTCTTGAGCCTTCGGATCAACTGGTGATTCTGAGTGATCTTGAGGTTGGTCGGAAAGGTGCAGGAAATCCAGAAGATGCCATCATGGACTTCGATCAGTACATGGGGGCGCTCTACCCCTTCTCGCTGAACGACAAGCTGGCCGTGATAACCGAAATGCACCCCTACTATACGCTCGAAGGTGCCGCTGACTCGCCCTGGGGTAAACCCGTCATTCCAATGGAGATGATCAGCGTCCTGTCCAACTACCAGAATCAATCGGGCTTCAAGTCCCGGGGACCCGCCGTCGGAATGTTCGCCGGATTGGAAATCCGCCTGATCAACGGCCCGGTATTCGTCAATCATCCCTATAAGATTGAGCGGGAGATTGTTGCCCTAAGCGAAAGTCGTCGCACCGAATCGAACTGGGTGCGCTCGAGCATCTATGATGCGGAGAGCGGTGATCTTGCCTGCGAAGTCATCCTGAACAGTGCCACGCTGAAAGCTTCCTATGAGAAGTACGAAGAAGATGCCAAGGCGCTGGGTAAGAAGCTTTAGCCAGGAAAAGTCCTACGGCGACTCGATAAACAACGCTGGATTTACTCTGGCGTTGTTTAGGCTGATTCCCCAATGAAGGTGTGCGCCAGTGACCCTGCCGGTCTGACCTACCTTACCGATTAGTTGTTCCTTATCGACCCAGTCACCGGGTTTTACATCCATGGTACTCAGGTGACAGTACATGGTGATGAGTCCGTGGCCGTGATCGATCAGGATAGTGTTGCCATTGAAAAAATAGTCTCCGGCTGCAGCGACGATACCGGCAGCCGGTGTGTGAACCGGCGCGCCTTCCGGTGCAGCGATATCCATACCGCTGTGGGGGTTTCGGGGTTGATCGTTAAGAATCCTGCGCAGGCCGAATGAACTCGACATGATGCCATCGACGGGTACGACGAAGGCAGAGTCGGTCGCAACATCGCGGGTGAAACGGTTGAAGGCGGTATCCATTTCGCGACGCTCGCCTCTGATTCGTTTCAGGTCCTGTTCAAGCGGGTTAACCTTGCGTTTGTTTTCGATGGTTAGACGCTGAACGCTGTACTCTTTCTTGGTAACAGAGAATGGAATGCTACCTTTGGCTGTCGTCAGTCGATGGGTGCCTGGTTTTGCCGACAGTGGGATACCGATGACGGCATAGAGTCTGTCTTCCTCCTCCGCAACCCAGACCGGTTTATCGTCATAGGTGACATCCCGAGTTTCGACGGCAACGACCGCAATACCCCCAGGCGCGGATTCCTGCTGCGGCAGGGCAAGGACGTTGTTTGTTGCCAGAAGAAGAAGGCAGAGTTTCCTGATCATCAATTTTCCGTTGAGATAATTTCGGCGGTAAAGGTGCCATCACTGAGCCTCGCCTTCACTTTGTCGCCAGGATTCACTTCTGTGGAACTTGCGAGGATGTTGCCATCCGGCTCCGAAGAAACGATGGCGAATCCACGCTGCAGTGTGGCAAGGGGACTTAGAGTTTCAAGTTTAACCGCCAGGCTGCCAAGTGAGGCAGATCGGCGCTGTTGACCTGATGCATTCAAGGATATCAGCTTGTCGTGTAGTGCCTGCAGTCGGCCACGTCGGACGTCCAGTTGGGCTACCGGGGACCGCAGGCGTAGTGCCGCCAGTTTCGAGCCGCGGGCATTTAGGAAGACGGCGATTGAAAGTTGCAGTCTACGTTCAAGGTCATCCAGGCGCTGGGCGAGATCTTCGAGATGGCTGGCGGGGTGGCGCAAGCGGCGCTGCAGATGCGTGACTTCCCGTCGAAGGTCTTCAAACAACTGCCTGGCAGCCTGATCGAGTCGGCGACCAAATTCATTGATGCTGTCTTCCCAGACTTCACCGTCCGGTGTGATCAGTTCTGCTGCAGCCGAAGGTGTCGGTGCACGCAGGTCTGCAACGAAGTCTGCAATAGTCACATCCGATTCATGACCGACAGCGGAGACGACAGGGAGGCGGCTTGCGGCAATGGCTCGCACCACAGGTTCAGTATTGAACGACCATAGATCCTCAAGGGAGCCTCCACCACGGGTCATAAGAACCAGGTCAAAAGGATCGTCCTGAAAGGCATTGGCGAATGTAAGTGCTTGAACGATTTGGGCAACTGATTCCTCACCCTGAACCTGCACCGGCAGGATGCTGACATGGATGGCCGGAAACCTGCGTTTCATCACAGCGATCACATCGCGGATTGCCGCTCCGTGTGGCGATGTGATGATGGCAATATGAGATGGTATAGCCGGGACTGGTTGTTTTCGAGACTCATCGAATAGCCCTTCAGCCTGCAGCGAACTGCGTAGTTTCTCGAATGCCTGGCGCAGGGCGCCGTCGCCGGAATCCTCCAGAAATTCGGCAATCATCTGAAACTCGCCCCGGTTTTCGTAGAGGCTGACGCGTCCACGAACAATGATCTGCTGTCCGTTCCTTGGTTTGAACCGTACCAGGTGGTTCCGGTTACGGAACATGGCACAGCGGATCTGAGCTTTGTCGTCTTTCAGGGTGAAATACCAGTGACCGGAACCGGGCTGCGCCAGGTTCGAGATCTCCCCCTCCACGTAGAGCATGGAGAACTCGGATTCAAGCAGCCGTCGAGCATCGCGGTTCAGCTCAGAAACGGTAATCACCTGACGGTTGGAAGGATCCATCTGCTTATATTAGCGGTTTCTTTTGTTCATCGCGCCACTTCCCGTATAATCGCCGCTTAGCCACTGCCTGAAAATCTATGTCGCCGACTCATCCGAATATCCATCAGGAAAAAATCCTGATTCTGGACTTCGGTTCCCAGTACACCCAGTTGATTGCGCGGCGTCTGCGCGAGTCCGGTGTTTATTGTGAGATTCTTCCCTACGACTTATCCGAAGAACGCGCGCGTGAATTTTCGCCCATGGGTATCGTTCTTTCTGGCGGACCCGAATCCGTCACTGCGGATGAGACGCTGGTTGCCCCGGCCTATGTATATGAATTTGGCGTGCCGATTCTTGGGATCTGTTACGGCATGCACACCATGGCAAAGCAGTTGGGTGGCGAAGTCGAGCCTTCCAGCAAGAGCGAATTCGGTTATGCCCGGGTTGAGTTGACTGAGACCAGCCAACTTCTGGGTGACCTGCAAGATGGCATTGAGGATGCCCCTTTCCTTGATGTGTGGATGAGTCATGGTGACAAGGTCGCCAAGGCGCCACCAGGGTTCACCATCGCCGGACGCAGCGATAATACAGACATCGCTGTGATGATGGACGAATCCCGACATTTCTACGGTATTCAGTTTCATCCGGAGGTTAATCACACACTACAGGGCGCTGCTATCCTCAGCCGCTTCCTGACTCAAGTCTGTCGCTGCAAGGCGCTGTGGACTTCCAGCAATATCGTCGAGGATATCATTGAACGTGTCAGGACCCAGGTAGGTAGTGGCAAGGTCATACTCGGGATGTCAGGCGGTGTTGATTCAAGCGTGGTTGCCGCACTACTGTCCCGAGCCATCGGTGATCAGCTGACCTGTGTTTTCGTCGACAACGGATTGCTGCGTCATGATGAGGCGACCCAGGTCCGAAAAATGGTCGGAGAAGGTACCGAGAATATTTATTCGCTGAACCTTGTCAGTGTCCCGGCAGAGGATCGTTTCCTGTCGCGGCTTAAGGGCGTTACCGACCCTGAAGATAAGCGCAAGATTATCGGCAATACCTTTATTGACGTTTTCGATGAGCAGGCCTCACATATCAAAAATGTCGGCTTCCTCGCCCAGGGCACTATCTATCCAGATGTTATCGAGTCAGCCGGTCACAAGGATGGCAAAGCGCACGTCATCAAGTCCCATCACAATGTTGGTGGCCTGCCGGACTACATGAATCTGGAGCTTGTGGAGCCACTGCGTGAGCTCTTTAAAGATGAGGTTCGCAAGATTGGTCTCGAACTTGGTCTCAGCCATGAAATGGTATTTCGACATCCTTTTCCCGGTCCCGGCCTGGGTGTACGAATTCTTGGTGAGGTGAAAAAGGAGTACTGCGAACTTCTGCGGCAGGCCGACCATATCTACCTTGAAGAGCTTCGAGCGGCCGATCTCTACGATCAGATAAGCCAGGCATTTGCAGTATTTCTGCCGGTTCGCTCGGTCGGGGTCGTGGGCGATGCCAGGCGGTATGAATACGTGATAGCACTTCGGGCAGTGGAGACAATAGACTTCATGACTGCACGATGGGCACACCTGCCCTATGATTTTCTTGAAAAGGTGTCGAGTCGAATCATTAATGAAATCAGTGGTATATCAAGGGTCGTCTATGATGTATCCAGTAAGCCGCCTGCGACCATAGAGTGGGAATAGATGCAGGAAGCCTGGATGAGAGAAGCACTTAATCTGGCAGAACGCGCTAAAGGCCTCGGCGAGGTGCCTGTCGGCGCCGTGGTTGTGCTGGATGATGAAATTGTTGGCAGGGGTTGGAATCGTCCGATCAGCGCCTGCGATCCGAGTGCGCATGCGGAAATTGAAGCGCTGCGGGATGCGGCCAGAAACAGCGGCAACTACCGTCTGCCGGACACGACTCTGGTAGTCACAGTTGAACCTTGCACCATGTGTGCCGGTGCCATGATTCATGCGAGGGTAGGACGCCTGATTTTTGGCGCTCGGGAACCGAGGGCGGGCGCCGTTAGATCATCTGCTGCTGTTCTGGATAATCCGATGCTCAATCACCACGTTGATGTTATCGAAGGTGTACTTGCGGCAGAGTGCAGCAGTCTGATATCAGACTTTTTCAAGCAGAGACGCAACTAATGTTGATGGTATTGCCAGGACCAGCCGCGCTTTCTCCCTTCCGGGTGCGAAAGCTTGAGGCTGACTTAAAGGCAGCAGGGATCGAAACGAAGATTAGAGATACCCAGTATCTGCATTTCATTGACGTCGATGGCCTGCTAGCTCCGGATGAATTGTCGCTACTCAACAGTCTGCTGAATTATGGCTCTGAATCTGAACGGCGATCGGCAGTGGATGAAGTGGACTCGTCTTTTAATCTGGTCATCCCGCGCCGGGGCACGATTTCTCCATGGAGCTCAAAAGCCTCGGATATTGCCCGAATCTGCGGTCTGGATAAGGTAACCCGAATAGAGCGGGGGATTGCCTACTGGTTGACAACCGATCGCTCCGATTCTGTTACGCCCTTTCTGCACGATCGGATGACAGAAGAGGTTGTGACCTCAACGGACGTAGATTTCCTGTTCGAGTCTCACGAGCCAGCCGAGCTCAGTTTCATTGATGTGCTTGGGCAAGGTGCTTCTGCCCTTGAGGTGGCGAATGCCAGTCTGGGGATGGCGCTGACCGAAGATGAGATCGAATACCTGGTCGATGCCTTCACGGGACTCGACAGAAACCCCACGGATGTTGAGCTGATGATGTTCGCTCAGGCGAATTCCGAACACTGCCGGCATAAAACATTCAGGGCAAGCTGGACCATCGATGGTGAGGTGCAGGACAACTCACTGATGGACATGATTCAGAACACCTATCGAGTCACCAATGGTGTCGGTGTTTTGAGCGCCTATGAGGATAATTCCGCCGTCATTGAGGGTTCCAAAGGCGCCAGGTTTTTTCCAGACCCTGAGACCAGGGAGTATGGCGATCACGTTGAGGACATCCACATATTGATGAAAGTGGAAACTCACAATCATCCAACGGCAATTGCGCCCTTTGCCGGTGCGGCGACAGGGTCCGGTGGTGAAATCCGTGATGAGGGGGCGACTGGGCGTGGTGGTAAGCCGAAAGCCGGGTTGACTGGTTATACGGTCTCGAATCTAAACCTGCCGGGTTCGAACAATCCCTGGGAGAAACCCTACGGTAAGCCTGAAAGAATCGTTTCGGCGCTGGATATCATGATTGAGGCACCCATTGGAGGTGCTGCTTTCAACAATGAATTTGGCCGGCCGAATATCGCCGGTTACTTCCGCACCTTCGAACAGGAGGTAGACGGCAATGTGCTTGGTTATCACAAGCCGATAATGATTGCCGGTGGTATGGGCAATATTCGTGAAGGTCATGTCAGGAAAGACGCCATTGATGTTGGCGCCTCTCTAGTGGTCCTGGGTGGTCCGGCGATGCTGATTGGACTGGGGGGCGGAGCAGCGTCAAGCATGGCGACCGGGGCAAGCCAGGCGGATCTCGATTTTGCCAGTGTCCAGCGAGGTAATCCCGAAATAGAACACCGCTGCCAGGAGGTGATTGACCAGTGCTGGCAGCTTGGTGATGACAACCCCATTCAGTTTATCCACGACGTCGGTGCAGGTGGGCTTTCCAACGCTCTGCCCGAACTGGTGAAAGATGGCGGTGTCGGTGGTGACTTCGAGTTGCGGGAGATCCCGAGCGCGGAGCCGGGTATGACACCGCTCGAAGTTTGGTGTAACGAGGCTCAGGAACGATACGTTATCGCCGTCAGGAAAAATGACCTGGATCGGTTCGCCGCGATTTGTGAGAGGGAAAGGTGCCCCTATGCCATCGTCGGCCGGGCGAGAGATGGAGATCACCTGTCCGTTTCAGATTCGATTCTAGGGAAACCGCCGGTCGATCTGCCGATGTCAGTACTGTTCGGCAAAGCACCAAAACTGGAGAAGGATGTCGTTAGGAAGAATCCTTCTCTTGAAGCCTTTAGCAGTAGTTTGAATTTGCAGGTGGCTGTTCAGCGAGTCCTGAATCACCCGACGGTTGCCAGTAAAAAGTTTCTGATCACGATTGGTGACAGGACCGTTGGCGGACTTGTTGCCAGAGATCAGATGATCGGACCCTGGCAGGTGCCTGTGTCTGATGTCGCCGTGACCAGCGGGAGCTATAGCGGGTATCGCGGCGAGGCCATGGCCATGGGTGAGCGAACGCCATTGGCTGTGATATCCAGTTCGGCTGCAGCACGTATGGCGGTTGGTGAAGCGATCACCAATATTGCGGCAGCGCGGGTTACTCAACTGCAGGATGTCCGGCTTTCTGCAAACTGGATGGCTGCGATTGGTGCAGAAGGCGAGGATGCTCGCCTTTACGATGCGGTGAAAGCAGTGGGAATGGAGCTTTGTCCGGCGCTTGGGATCACGATTCCCGTGGGCAAGGACTCCATGTCGATGCAGACTCGATGGCTTAGCGATGGAGAGGAAAAGTCAGTTACTTCTCCACTCTCCCTTATTGTGTCGGCCTTTGCCCCGGTCAGGGATGTGCGCGATACGCTGACCCCCGAGTTGTATACGTTGCCTGATTCAGTTTTGCTGTTGCTTGATCTTGGCGCTGGCAAGCGGCGACTTGGCGGTAGCATTCTGGCCCAGTGTTTTTCAGCCATGGGCGATGAGTCACCGGATCTGGACGACCCTGAGCAACTGAAGATCTTTTTTGACTTCGTACGCCGTCGCCGGGATGAAATTTTGGCCTATCACGATCGTTCTGATGGCGGGCTGATAGTGACGTTGCTCGAGATGTGTTTCAGTTCAAGAGCAGGACTCGATATCAGAGTCCCTGATGAGGTAGCCGCCATAGACTTCCTCTTCAATGAGGAACTCGGTGCAGCCATACAGGTGACGGCTGAGGATGCCGAGGCTTTGGTTGAGGAGCTCAACGAGCTTGGCCTGCCGGTGGTACAGGTCGCAACGGTCAGGAACGATCAGGTCATCCGTATCGTTCAGCAGAATCGCGACCTGATGACTTCCTCCCGAGCAGAGTTGGAACGTCAGTGGAGCCGCACCAGCTTTCAGATTCAACGACTGCGGGATAATCCCGAATGTGCCGCTCAGGAATTCAACGCCATCGGTGAAGATTATGACCCTGGGCTCAATGTCGTGGTCAGATTTGATCCCGCCGCGGATGTTGCTGCGCCTATGATCGCAACGGGCGTTAAACCGGAAGTGGCCATTCTAAGAGAACAGGGCGTCAACAGTCAGGTAGAGATGGCCGCGGCCTTCACTCGGGCGGGCTTTGCCGCCATCGATGTTCATATGAGTGAAATATTTTCAGGTTCGATTGATCTGGCGCGGTTCAAGGGGCTGGTAGCCTGTGGCGGTTTTTCGTACGGCGATGTGCTCGGTGCCGGTGAAGGCTGGGCCAAATCCATTCTCTATCGCAGTGAGAGCCGAGACAAGTTTGCCGAATTCTTCGGCAGGCCAGATACCTTTTCTCTTGGCGTCTGCAATGGCTGTCAGATGCTGGCAAGCCTGAAGGAACTGATTCCTGGGGCGGAACGTTGGCCGAAATTTGTCAGGAATGCATCGGAGCAGTTTGAAGCCCGGCTTTCTCTTGTGAGGGTAGAGCGAAGCCCGTCGATATTCCTACGGGATATGCGAGGGTCTCAACTGCCGATTGCGGTTAGTCATGGTGAGGGGCGTGCAGATATTAACGCTGCGGGGATATTCGAGCTTGATCGACAGGAACTGATTGCCCTGAGGTTTGTCGATAGCTTTGGTGACCGTACCACGGGCTATCCCTACAACCCCAACGGATCACCGGACGGAATAACAGGGGTCACTACACCTGATGGCAGAGTACTTGCCCTGATGCCACATCCCGAGCGGGTGTTTCGTACCGTACAGATGTCATGGCATCCAGACGAATGGGATGAGGACAGCCCTTGGATGCGTATGTTCCGTAGTGCCAGGGTCTGGGTAAACTAATTAGATCGTGTTCGAGAAATCGATACCGCGGTTCTAGTTTCCTGATAACCGGTTTATTTCATCGGATCTCTTTTGCGGTTGATGATGATGTCCTCGTTCCGGATTGGGTAGTCTTCTTCGGGCAGGTCGTTGAAATAGAATTTCAGTGTTTCTGTAATCACCGGAAAGGCAAGCTCCTGCCATGGAACCTCACTTTCATGGAATAGCTTTGTTTCCAGGGTTTCCTGACCTGGATAGAAATCGAGGTCGATCAGCTGGGCTCTGTAGAACATGTAGATCTGCGAAATGTGGGGCAGGCTGAACAGGGTGTAGAGTCCAATGATTTCGGCATTGGCATTGGCTTCTTCTTCCGTTTCACGCAGCGCACCCTGCGCTGTTGTTTCACCAAATTCAAGAAAACCCGCCGGTAGTGTCCAGCAGCCCTGTCGTGGTGCAATGGATCGTTTACAGAGCAGGACCTGATCTTCATGGAAGGGCAGGCAACCGGCAATGATTCTGGGGTTCTGATAGTGAATAGTGTCGCAGCTGTCGCATACATAGCGTGGCCGGTTGTCGCCGTCCGGAACACGATGCGTTACAGGCGCACCACATTGGTTGCAATATTTCATGCGGGCAGTATGCCAGACGTGCCTCCTTTGATCACACTGTTGAGAGACCTGTTGCGCTCGATCCTTCGACTTCGTTCAGGACAGTGTTAAAGTGCGCCCTGACTCGATACCGGAGAACCAAGTGATCTACGCCCTGGGAGATAGTGAACCTCAAATCATGGGAGATTGCTGGATAGCAGACAATGCCACCGTGATTGGTACAGTCATTCTGGAGCATGAAACCAGTGTCTGGTTCAATGCCGTGCTTCGGGGAGATACAGATCTTATTACTGTGGGCGAGGGTTCGAATATTCAGGATGGCTCAGTGCTACATTGCGACCCGGACATGCCACTGACTATTGGTAAGGGTGTGACCGTCGGTCACAAGGTCATGCTGCATGGTTGCACGATTGGTGACAATTCCCTGATTGGTATTAACGCGGTTGTTCTTGATGGCGCCCGCATTGGTCGGGACTGCCTGATAGGGGCAAACTCACTGATTCCACCGGGTAAAGAGATTCCCGATGGTTCTCTTGTGATGGGTTCTCCCGGTAAAGTCGTCAGGCAACTGGATGAAGAGGCCATTAAAGGATTGACCATCAGTGCCGAAGGATATGTTAAGCGCTACAAACGATATCAGCGGGAGTTCAGTGCGCTGTAGACTTGCAATATTTAATTTGCGAGCTATAGTTTCCGCCTTCAGAGCACATTTCTAATTGGCAGAGTGATGAATAGAGGAACTGACAATACGGTTCTTATCAGTAGGGATCCAAACCTGCTGCTCGCTCCTGCGCGTTCCCTCTCTCTGTTCCTCGGACTGGACCTGCTACGACTGCCGTTGTAGGCGGCCGTCTAAATACCTGCATAGCCAGCAACTCTGCCACCCCGCAGGATCAGTCAAATACCCGAGAATTGAATCATGAATGCTGAAGACCCATCTGTAAATCCGGAATCCGGTGCAACACGGACAATGCCGTTTCACAAGTACAAACCGTTCCGTCCGCTGTCATTGCCTGATAGAACCTGGCCTGACAATTTCATTACCCAGACACCACGCTGGTGTAGCGTCGATCTGAGGGATGGTAATCAGGCGTTGATAGAACCAATGACGCCAGACGAAAAGCAGCAGATGTGGGACCTGCTTGTCGAGATCGGCTTCAAGGAAATCGAAGTTGGGTTTCCATCCGCATCACAGACAGATTTCGACTTTGTTCGAAAAATCATCGAAGAGAATCGTATACCTGACGACGTCACCATTCAGATACTTTGCCAGGCGCGCCGGGAATTGATTGAAAGAAGTTGTGAGGCGGTCGCGGGTGCAAAGAACGTGATCTTCCATCTTTATAATTCAACCTCGGCGCTCCAGCGCAAGGTTGTATTCAACATGGAAAGATCGGAGATTACAAAGCTCGCCACGGATGCGACTGAGATCGTGAAGCGACATACCGAGCCTCTGATTGCCGCGGGTACCAACCTGACACTTGAATACTCGCCGGAAAGCTATACGGCGACAGAGGTCGACTATGCAGTGGAGATCTGTGATGCCGTAATGAAGGTGTGGGAACCGACGGTAGAAAACAAGGTCATCTTAAACCTGCCGTCGACAGTCGAGATGGGGACACCCAATCTCTACGCCGATCAGATCGAATACTTCATCCGCAATTTGCCGGAAAGAGAAAAGGCTGTGGTCAGTCTCCACACGCATAATGATCGAGGTACCGGGGTCGCCGCATCGGAGATGGGGTTGATGGCTGGCGCGGAACGTATCGAGGGCACACTTTTTGGTAATGGTGAACGAACTGGAAATCTCGACATTATCACCATGGCGATGAACCTGTTCTCTCAGGGCATTGACCCGGGGCTTTATCTTGCAGATATGGCCAAGATCGTCAGCGTCTCCGAAGAATGTACAAAAATACCCATTCATGTGCGCCAGCCCTATGCCGGTGAACTGGTTTTTACTGCCTTTTCTGGTTCACATCAGGATGCCATTAAAAAGGGTATGGCATTTGTGGAGGAGGGTGGAGACTCCGACTGGGAGGTTCCCTATCTGCCAATTGATCCGTCCGATGTCGGTGGTCACTACCGCGAGACAGTCAGGGTAAACAGTCAGTCGGGTAAAGGCGGTGTGGCATTTATTCTGGAAAACTTCTTTGGGGTGACATTACCGAGGCCCCTGCTCCTGGAATTCAGCCCTGTCGTTCAGGCATTGTCAGAAGCCGACGGCGGAGAGCTGAAAGCGGACGTGATATGGAATGCCTTTGTCAGTGAATACATTGAGGTTGAAGGACCCTATCAACTTGTTGACTACCAGGTACATTCAGAAAACGACGAAAAGGAAACCTGCCAGGCGACGGTACAGGTGGCTGAAAACACGGTCGAGGTCAAAGGTGCTGGCTCCGGACCAATCGATGCTTTCATCAACGCCATGGTGGAGACGCTAAATGAGCCTCTCAATGTCGTTGACTACCAGGAGTATGCGCTCAAAGAAGGCTCTGAAGCTCAAGCGATCTGCATCCTGGCTCTTAACGATGAAGACGGGGAAAAGTACTACGGTGTTGGTATCAGCCAGAACACGACGACAGCGGCGTTCAAGTCGATCATTGCGGCAATCAACCGAAAGTGGCGCTGATTTAGAAGCGACCATTCCGTCACGGACCAATACTGGGTCAGAGTAAAGTGCCAGAGTAGTTACTCTGGCACTTTACTCTGACCCCATTCCTACTACGGACAACTTTGCCGTTCTGATCATGTTGTCCTTGATCTGAACAATTTCGAAGCGGTAACCCTTCAGGGTAAAACAGACGTTGGCGTCGGGGATGGTTTCCAGGTATTCGGTAATTAGCCCGTTCAGCGTCTTCGGACCATCCACTGGCAGCTCCCAGCCAAGCGAACGGTTGATCAGACGAATGTGAGTGCCTCCATCAATGAGGTAGGTACCATCTTCCTGGGGGTGTATGTCGATGCTGGTGGCGGCGAGGTCCGTTGTAAAATCACCGACAATCTCTTCGAGAATATCCTCAATCGTGACAATCCCCTGGATGTCACCGTATTCATCGACAACCAGTGCAATGCGTTCCTTCTCCTGCTGAAATTTGATCAGCTGCGTCTGCAGTGATGTATTTTCAGGGACGAAGTAAGGTTCGGTGGTTTCCTGTAGTAGTGACGCACGAGTCAGCTCACCATCGATAAGAAAGCGCGCAGCATTGCGTATGTGCAGGATGCCAAGAACACGATCGACATCTTCCTTGAAGACGGGTAATCGTGTGTGTTGAATCGAGCGAATCTGCGTGACGATCTCATCCATTTCATCGTCGATATCGATACCGATGATTTCACTGCGCGGCACCATAATGTCATCAACCGTGACCTTGCCGAGGTCAAGTACGCCCAGCATCATGTCCTGGTGGTGACCTGCAATTTGAGAGCCTTCATGAACGACTGTACGAAGTTCATCGACGCTCAGGTGATCTTCGGAAGCCTCATCGTGACTGACGCCAAAAAGGTTTAATAACCTGTTGGCAACACCGTTTACCAGCCAGACAAAAGGGAAGCAGACCCAGAGCAGAATTTGCAGGAGATAGGAAGACGGCAGCGCGACCTTTTCGGGGTAAACCGCGGCTATGGTTTTTGGTGCTACCTCGGCAAATACAAGAAAGACGATCGTGCAGATAACTGGAGCCCAGACGACACCTTGTTCGCCCAGCAGTTCAAGTGCCAGCAGCGTTGCCAGTGATGCAGCCGTAAAATTCGCAAGGTTATTGCCAATGAGGATAACGCCCAGAAGTCGATCTGGACGTTCGAGGAGTTTCCCCGCACGCTTGGCACCACCGTGACCTTCTTTTGTCAGGTGCTTCAGCCTGTAACGGTTGAGCGCCATCATGGCTGTTTCGGATCCGGAGAAGTAGGCGGAAACGATGATTAGAACAATGATAGAACCCAAAAGGGTTACTATCGACGGATCGTCCAAAAACGGACACCTCGTATGACTATTGGGAAGTCTGTTTTAGCAAAAATACTGCCTATCTGCCAAGGATGATTTCCAGCACGATTTTGCTGCCGAAATAGCCGAGTGCCAGCAAAACAAAACCGGACAGTGTCCAGCGGGAAGCAATGGCACCGCGCCAGCCGAGTTGAAATCGGCCCCACATCAGGACGCTGAAAACTACCCAGGCTGAGAATGTGATCACCATGTGATGCATTAACCCGGGCAAAGACGTGTCTTTAATAAAGACAAATCCGGTGCCGATGGAAAGAGAGAGAAAGATCAGACCCCAGCCGATCATCTCGAACATAAGTTGTTCCATGGTCTCGAGCGGCGGCATGTTTCGAAGAACACCAAGCCGATGATGGCGTAACAGGTTGTCGCCGAGGGAGAGCAATAGTGCCTGCACTGCGGCAATCGTTAACAAACTGTAGGCGACGATAGAAAGAATAATATGTGTGACGATTCCACCTGAAACCTGCTGGCTTACTCCGTGATCACTATTCAGAGTGATCTCGAGGACAACCGTTGCCATGGCGATAGGGAATATGACGATAAACAGATTGTCGACCGGGCGCCGAAGACTCGAGATGATGACGATTGCGACAATGGATAGTGCCATCAGCGACATCATCGGGTAGATACCAAGGTCAATGCCGCCGGCACCGGTAAAGTCCTGATAGTTAGTTATCGCGTGAAAGATGACGGCGAAACCACCGAGTACCTTGATCCAGCGATTCAATACCGCGCCGGCGACAATGCTGCGTAGCTGCATGAATGTGGCAGTTACATAGCAGAGGGAAGCAACAATGCCTGGCAGGATCAGAGACACGTTTTTATTAGCTCCGGATCAATGTTGTGACGATGGTTCGTATATAATGACACAGCATCAGAGTTTCAGGTAATGCAGTGTTTGAATCGTTAACAAGCAGGTTAGGTAAGACCTTATCGTCGCTGTCCGGCAAGTCAAAGCTGACAGAAGACAATCTACAAGAGGCTCTCCGCGAAGTGCGGGTAGCGCTTCTGGAAGCAGATGTTGCGCTATCGGTAGTCAAAGATTTTGTCGATCGTGTCAAGAATCGCGCGCTCGGCACCGAGGTGACCGCGAGCCTTTCTCCCGGCCAGGTATTCGTCAAGATTGTTAACGATGAGCTCACCACGATCATGGGTGAGGGCGAGGGCGCTTTGAACCTGGCCGTTCAGCCGCCAGCAGTGATTCTTATGGCTGGTCTGCAGGGTTCAGGTAAGACGACCTCGACCGCCAAGCTCGGGTACTGGCTGAAAAATCGTGACAAAAAGTCGGTGATGGTTGCCAGCACTGACGTTTACAGACCTGCAGCGATGGAACAACTACAGACCCTGGCAGACCAGGCTGGGTTGAGCTTTTTTGAGTCCAGTACCGACCAGAAGCCCATAGACATTGCAAAGGGTGCCCTTGAGGCAGCTAAAAATAAGTTTGCCGACGTTCTCATCATCGATACCGCCGGTCGGCTGCATGTCGATGAGGACATGATGGCTGAGATCCGCGAGTTACATGAGTTTCTTGCCCCCACGGAAACCTTGTTTGTTGTTGATGCTCTCACGGGCCAGGATGCGGCCAATACGGCGAAAGCCTTTGGCGAGGTATTACCGCTTTCCGGAGTCATACTGACCAAGGCGGATGGCGACAGCAGGGGCGGTGCCGCATTGTCCGTCAGATCGGTTACCGGCAAGCCGATCAAGTTCATGGGAACGGGTGAAACCATTGAAGCCCTTGATGCCTTTTACCCCGACAGAATAGCTTCCCGAATTCTTGGGATGGGTGATGTGCTGTCACTCATCGAGGAAGCAGAACAGAAAGTTGACAAGAAAAAGGCGAAGCGGCTTGCGCGGAAAATCAGCAAGGGCAAGAAGTTCGATCTTGAAGATTTTCGCGATCAGATACAGCAGATGAACAACATGGGTGGCATGGCCAGCATGATGGACAAACTGCCTGGCATGGGCCAGATGGCGAAGGCGGCTCAGGAAAAAATGAGCGACAAGGTGTTTGTTCAGATGGAAGCCATCATCAATTCAATGACGCCGGGCGAACGCCAGTACCCGGATGTTATCAATGGGTCTCGCAAGAAACGGATCGCAAGTGGTTCCGGTACTCAGATTCAGGACATCAACCGGTTGTTGAAGCAGCACAAGCAGATGCAGAAGATGATGAAAAAGCTCGGTAAGAAGGGTGGAATGACCAATATGATGAGGGGGATGGATGGGATGATGCAGCAGCCCGGAGGACCATTCCCCGGCCGCTGAAAATGCCTCAGCCGGCGCTATACTCTGTTGAATCCAGTCTCAAAGTGCTCATGTATTAATCTATACACTCCGCTTTTTCGACTACATTCGCCTTGTCTCGCGCTCACCTGAAACATTTGCAGATTGATCTTTATCTGATTATCTATAAGTATCAATAAGTTAGCGCTCAGGCTAGCGCCTTTTATTTCAGAAGGCTTTCCCGTACAATACGCTCCCTTTGGTCGCCGGTCCGGCGGTCTTGAACCACGATTTTTTGAAGGAAAACAAGTAGATGGTCACCATTCGCCTGGCAAGAGGTGGTAGCAAGAAGCGTCCGTTTTACCACATCCATGTGGCAGATCGACAGCGGTCTCGCAACGGTCGGTTCATCGAGAGGATTGGTTTTTTCAATCCGATCGCACGAGGTGCCGAAGAAGGAATCCGCATAGATCTTGCGCGTATTGACTACTGGGTTAGTCAGGGTGCGCAGCTGTCTGACCGAGTGTCGAAGCTGGTCAAGGACTATCGCAAAGCTACTACTGGCGCTGCGACCGAGGAAGCAGCGTAAAGCACGTCTTGTATCGTGACTGAAATTCGACTCGGCAGTGTAACTGGCAGTCACGGGATCAAAGGTTGGGTTAAGGTTTTTTCCTACACCGATCCTGTTGAGGCGATACTTGGGTATGCACCCTGGATACTCAGAAAGGGTGGGATAACCAGAAAGGTTGAAGTTGAAACTGGTCAGGTTCACGGAAAGAAACTGATTGCCCATGTAGAAGGTGTTGATGACCGGAATCTGGCCGAAGAGCTTACCGGATTCGAAATCTACGTGGAGAAGGAAGCACTGCAGGAGCTGGGAGAAGGAGACTTTTACTGGTTCCAGTTGGAAGGGCTTAGAGTCGTCAATAGTGATGGCGACCTCCTCGGTGAAGTAGATCACTTGCTGGAGACCGGCGCCAACGATGTCATGGTGGTGCGGCCATTTGAAGAGAGTATAGATAGTGAAGAGCGATTGATCCCGTACGTAGAAGGGCAAGTCGTTCTCGAAGTTGATCGGGAGATCGGTGAAATCCATGTCGAATGGAGTACCGACTACTAGGGAGACGCGTCATGTGGGTTGGAATCGTGTCGTTGTTTCCCGAAATGTTTCGGGCAGTCACCGAGTACGGAATTACCCGCCGTGCAGTGGAAAAGGGGATTCTTGAGGTAGAGACCTGGAATCCGAGAGACTTTGCCCCTGACAGGCATCGTACAGTGGACGACAAGCCTTACGGTGGTGGTCCCGGGATGCTAATGAAGATGCAACCGCTGAAAGACGCGATTGCATCAGCGAGAGAAGGACGAGATTGTCCAGTTGTCTATCTTTCTCCGCAGGGCAGGAAATTAGTACAGGCTGACCTGGTTCAGTTTGCGCAGTTACCGGATTTGATCCTGGTGGCTGGGAGATATGAAGGTATCGATGAACGGTTGATTGGGCCGGTAGTCGACGAAGAGATATCCATCGGGGACTTTGTCCTCAGTGGCGGTGAGCTACCAGCGATGGTGTTGATCGATGGTATGACAAGGCTCATACCCGGTGTGGTTGGTGACAGTGACTCGGTTGAACAGGACTCCTTTATGGATGGCCTGTTGGATTATCCTCAGTATACGAGGCCTGAGCATGTTGATGGCTTAGCTGTTCCTGCAGTGCTGATGAGTGGCGATCATCAGAAGATCGCCAGGTGGCGTAGGATGCAGGCCCTGGGTAGAACCTGGGAAAGGCGGCCGGATTTACTGGCGGAACGCCCGCTAACAGAGGAAGAACAACGATTGTTGGATGAGTACAGACAGGACTCATCCAAGTGAAAAGGAAAGACAGATGAGTAAAAGCAAGATCATTGAGCTGGTTGAAAACAGTCAGTTGAAATCGGACATACCTGATTTCAGTGCCGGTGATACGGTTGTGGTTCAGGTTCGTGTCAGTGAAGGAAACCGGGAGCGTCTGCAGGCCTATGAAGGCGTTGTTATCGCCATTCGTAATCGCGGTCTCAATTCGGCTTTCACAGTTCGCAAAATTTCTCACGGCGTCGGCGTTGAGCGTACCTTCCAGACACACAGCAAGCAGATCGAAAGTGTCAGCGTCAAACGACGTGGCGATGTTCGTCAGGCCAAGCTTTACTACCTGCGTGAACTCAGTGGTCGGGCTGCTCGAATCAAAGAAAAGCTAAATTGATCTGAAAGATCAATTTAGTCCTACCGGGGTCGCGCACGACCGAAGCCGAAGGATCTCGTCACGAGGCCCTTCAGTCGTACGCGATCGGAGTGCCGCATCATCCGATTGTTCAGAGTGACTCTGTAAAAAAACATCATCCTGAGCTAGGCCTCATTTGCTAAAATGAAGTCATGCCGACCTCCACGGATCATGCGCTGATCGACAAATTTCTGGATTCTCTCTGGCTTGAGAAGGGTCTTAGCGATAATACGCTCAAGTCCTATCGACATGACCTGCAGGGATTTGAGAAGTGGGTTAGCGAACAAAAGAAACAGTTCACCACAATAACCCGTATCGATTTAACCAGTTATCTCTCCTATAGAATGAAATGCGGTCTCAAGGGCAGGTCAACCGCTCGTTCGTTGTCTTGTCTGCGGGCACTGTATCGCTATCTTCTTCGAGAGAAGCTGATCAGTGACGATCCGACCCTCAGGGTGGAAAATCCGAAGCTCGGAAGACCCCTGCCAGATACCCTGACCGAATCCGACGTCGAAAAACTGCTGGCAGCACCTGATATCGAAACACCGATCGGGATGAGGGATCGGACCATGCTGGAAGTGCTCTATGCCTGTGGTCTTCGTGTCAGTGAGCTGACGAATCTGAAACTCAGTGAGATAAACCTCCGCCAGGGTGTTATTCGAATTGTTGGCAAGGGTTCGAAAGAAAGGCTTGTGCCGATGGGTGAGGAAGCAATCACATGGCTGGGAAGGTATCTGCAGGAGACGAGAAACGAACTTCTGAAAAAGAACCTGGCCCAGGACATTGTGTTCCCCAGTAACCGGGGAGTTGCGATGACGCGGCAAACATTCTGGCATCGTGTTCGAGCGATGGCGAAGAAAGCGGGCATCGAAAAGAAACTGTCGCCTCACACGCTGCGTCATGCCTTTGCCACTCATCTGCTGAATCATGGTGCTGACCTACGTGTGGTCCAACTGTTACTGGGTCATGCGGATTTGTCCACGACCCAGATATATACGCACATTGCCAAACAACGGATGAAAGAGCTGCACCAGATGCATCACCCCAGGGGCTGATTCGGACCGTTGGTCGCAACAAAAGGGAACCTTTCATTGCAGAGTCGGGTCTTCTGTAGCAAAGTTCGCACACTTATTTGCCGATAAATCGCCAATGATTTTATTCAGACATCTTAGGTTCATATTTGCCCTGTTGCCTCTCTTCGCGCAGGGAGCGGAAGAGACCTCCACCGAAAAGAATGCGCAGGCGATAGATGCGATAGAGGCGAGGCTACTGGCTGTTCGACCCGATCTGCAGGTTAAAGAGGTCAGGCCCAGCACAATCGAGGGCTACTACAATGTAGAACTCCGGGGCGGTACGGTTCTCTACATGAGCAAGGCAATGGACCACCTTTTTGCCGGTGACCTGTATCTGGTTGAAGACAGTGGATTGGTCAACGCGACCGAGAAGGCTAGAACGGGTACACGCAAAGAGCTGCTGGAAAGCCTCGATGAATCTGAAATGGTGGTTTTTTCCCCGCCCAAAGAGCGAACCAAAGCGACCATCACTGTTTTTACCGATATCGATTGTAGCTATTGCCGCAAGTTACACCTGGAAGTACCCGAGATGAATCGTCTGGGTATTGCCGTTCGCTATCTGGCCTATCCGAGAGCTGGAATCGGTTCGAAATCCTATGACAAGGCTGTCTCCGCCTGGTGTGCTGATAACCCACAGGTGGCTTTGACTCAGGCCAAGAGCGGCCAGGAAATCGAAGAAAGGACCTGTTCAAACCCGGTAGCCGCCCAGTATGCGCTGGGTGACCTGTTTGGTGTCAGCGGCACACCAGCCATTATTTTGGAGGACGGTACTCTGCAGCCTGGATATCTGCCCGCCACGGAGTTGGGTCGTCGACTTGGTATAAACTAAGCCTTTTCCGGGCAAACCACAGTTTTTGACTGAACTCGATCACGCGGCTCGTCACGCTGAGCGACGATACGAAATATTCATAAAACGAAACCTGACTCGAAATTTCACCGCACATCTGTTTCATGGCATGTTCGGACAGACGGGATTCAGGTTCATCAATGCCCCAACCTTTATCCCCGCTTACCTGCTGATGCTGTCCGGTGGTTCTAATTTTACTGTCGGACTGGCTCTTTCCCTCCAAGGGCTGGGGCAAATGATTACTCCTCTCGTTAGCGCTAACCTGATATCGCACCGCAAGAGAGTGCTGCCGATTGCCTTTGTTACCGGCAGCTTGATGCGAAGTTGCGTGTTGCTGATGGGGCTCGCAGGTTTTTTCCTCGAGACGGATGATCTCCTTGTTGCCTTGATTCTGTTGCTGACTCTGTTTGGTCTCATGGAAGGGATGCAGGGTGTGATCTTTAATTACCTCATGTCCAAAGTTATCCCTGTATCGAAGCGTGGACGATTGATGGGATTGCGAAACTTTCTTGCAGGAATTACATCAGCGGCTGTTGCCTACATTGGTGGAACCTATCTGATTGGTATCGAGTCCAGCGTGGAGGGATATTCATGGACTTTTGTACTTGCTTTTGTCTTGACTGCCTGCGGATTGATGATGCTTTTTTGGGTCCGAGAGCCTGAACCTCCCGGTGTAAAAAAGCAGGTTTCACTGCGTCAGCAGTTGCGAGATGTGCCGGTGTTGTTGAAAACTGAACCAGCTTTTCGTCGCTTTATCACTGCCCGCTCGATCGCCACCATGGGTCGAATGGCCATGCCCTTTTATATCCTCTATGCCGGTCAGACAATTGGTCTTTCCGGAGAGACGCTTGGTCTGATCACCTTTGCCTTCACCATGTCCGGAACAGTCTCCAACCTGATCTGGGGTGTGATTGCAGATGCGCGTGGTTTTCGCCTTGTGCTTCTGATCACATCGGTCATTTGGATTCTGTCGACACTGTTACTCATGTTGTCAGCCACTCTGGTGATGACAATAATTGTATTCATTGGAATTGGAGCGTCAGTGCAGGGATTTGAAATTGGCGCACGCAGTATTGTGCTGGAATTTGGTGACAGGGCTAATCTGCCGATACGAATTGCTCTCGCCAATACCGTATCCCAGATTACCGGGAGTCTGGGTCCACTGATTGGAGGCGTGTTGGCGGCGATCCTGGGATATGAATCGGTGTTCCTGGTGTCGGTTATCTTTCTCATTGCAGGTACCGGCATGATCTTCTTCAGAATTCCTGAACCGAGGACGCAATCGGTCCTGTAAACAGGCCCGCAATCAGGTAATATGGGCGCCCTTATTCTGAGCGAGGTCGGTTACGACCGAGTTGAAGAACCAGCTAGTTTCGGCTTCAATCTAATTTGTTTGACCGGGTGTGGTCTTCTTTCGAGAGCTATAGATGGACGATTTCCCTCGCATAAAACGGCTGCCGCCGTACATATTCAACATTACCGACTCGCTGAAGCAGGAAGCGCGGGCGCGGGGTGAGGATATTATCGATTTCGGCATGGGCAACCCTGATCAGCCGACCCCGCAGCATATTGTCGACAAGCTGGTTGAAACCGTACAGCGTGGCGATACTCACCGCTACAGTCAGTCAAAAGGTATTCCGCGATTACGTAAGGCTATCTGCGATTGGTACGAGAGGCGATTTGATGTCGCTCTCGATCCAGAAAAAGAGGCTATTGTCACGCTGGGGTCCAAAGAGGGTATTGCCCATTTGGCGATGGCTATTCTCGGACCAGGTGACGCGGTGCTGGTTCCCAACCCGTCTTATCCCGTTCATCCCTATGGATTTGTTATCGCGGACGCCGATGTTCGGCACGTGCCGCTGACAAAGGATCTCGATTTCTTTGACGAGTTAGAAAGTGCCATCGTCAATACCTGGCCTAAACCCAAGGTCTTGATCATTAATTTCCCGGGAAACCCGACCACTGAATGTGTCGAGCTCGAGTTTTTTGAAAAAGTGGTCGCAATCGCCAAGGAACATCAGATCTGGGTTGTACAGGATCTGGCTTATGCCGATCTGGTCTATGACGGCTATGAGGTTCCGAGCATTCTTCAGGTGGAAGGTGCCAAGGATATCGCGGTTGAGTTCTTCACCATGTCGAAGAGTTACAACATGCCCGGTTGGCGCATCGGCTTCTGCGTCGGAAATCCAACTCTGGTGGGAGCCCTCGGGCGTATCAAATCGTATCTTGATTACGGCATGTTCACGCCTGTTCAGGTTGCGGCCATAACCGCGCTGGAAGGTGATCAGACTTGTGTCGATGAGATTCGCGAAATGTACCGCAAGCGTCGCGATGTACTTTGTGAAGGTCTCAATTCAATAGGATGGGAAGTCACCCCCCCCAAGGCGACCATGTTTGTCTGGGCGAAAATACCGCCCCAGTTCGAAAATATGGGTTCGCTGGAGTTCAGTAAACATCTGTTAAAAGAAGCCAAGGTTGCGGTTTCTCCCGGTATTGGGTTCGGGCAATACGGCGATGATCATGTGCGTTTTGCGCTGATAGAGAATGAGCATCGCACCCGCCAGGCGTTGCGAGGTATTCGCAAGATGTTCAGAAATCAGACGACTGACCAATGATGCGTGTAGGACTCTGCGGGCTGGGCACGGTTGGTAGTGGATTGTTCAACTTGTTCTCGAATAACGGTGAAGAGATAAACCGCAAAACCGGGGATGCTCCGAAGCTGATTCAGGTCGGTTGCAGGCGGGATCACCCTGACTGTGATCTGAGTACGACCAGTGTTACCCGAGATATTTTCGATGTGGCCCGGAACCCTGATGTCGATATTCTGGTTGAACTGATCGGCGGCACTGATACGGCGAAAGATCTGGTGATGGAGGCCATTAATAATGGCAAACATGTCGTCACAGCAAACAAGGCGCTTATTGCTCTGCACGGAGATGAAGTGTTTGCCGCGGCTGCAGAAAAAAATGTCACCGTCCGCTTTGAGGCAGCCATTGCCGGTGGTATTCCAATCGTTAAGTCCATCAGAGAGGGATTGGCTGGGAATCGCATTGAGTGGGTCGCCGGAATCATCAACGGCACATCAAATTTTATTCTGAGTGAAATGGCGAGCCCGGGTAGTAACCGGTCATTCGAGGATGTTCTCAAGGAAGCCCAGGATCTGGGTTATGCAGAGGCCGATCCGACCTTTGATGTCGAGGGTATTGATGCTGCACACAAGCTGACGATCCTTGCCTCTATTGCTTTTGGTGTCCCTCTCAGTTTTTCAGCCATATACACGGAAGGAATCTCCGCAGTGACCTCCGCCGACATCCGGTTCGCGGACGAGTTGGGTTATCGAATCAGACATCTTGGCATTGCACGCAGACGGACCGACGGCGTTGAACTTCGGGTACATCCGACGCTGGTCGCACGGGAACAGATACTGGCTCAGGTAGATGGTGTCATGAATGCCGTGATGGTGGGTAGTGATGCGGCAGGCGCCACTATGTACTACGGAGCGGGTGCAGGTGCCGGGCCAACTGCTTCAGCGGTGATGGCGGATATCATTGATGTCAGCAGGACCGGAACTAGTCTGTCGGACATCGGTTTTGTGGATTTGAGCGAGACCCGCTTTGTGCCCATCGAGGAGATCAGAACGTCGTACTATCTGAGACTTGCTGTCGTCGACCGGCCTGGAGTGATGGCCGAGGTTACCTCCATTCTGAGCGAACATGAGGTCAGCATTGAGGCGCTGATTCAAAAAGATGCCCGACCCAGTGATGCACAGATCGTCATAGTCACCAACGATATATTGGAATCAGAAATCAACGACGCAATACGACAACTCCAGTCTCTTGATGAGGTGACCGCAGCAATATCCAGAATCAGGATTGCTGACTTCAGATGATCGCTGGTAGCGGCGGATTTCGAAAACGAATTGTCCGGCGTGATTGCCCACAGATACTGACACACGAATCGCCACTGCTCGCCCGTCTCTTCGGTGCGCGTGGTCTTGTTTCCCAGGACGAACTCGATCTTTCCCTGAAAGGTCTTGAGAACCCGTCAACACTGAAAGGCGTAGACCAGGCGGCGGACATTCTTGTCACGGCGCTGGAGGCAGATGCTTCCGTTTTGATAGTTGGTGACTTCGATGCTGATGGTGCGACGAGTTGTGCGCTCATGGTATCGGTACTGAAGGCCTTCGGTGCAAGTCAGGTCAACTACCTCGTACCTGATCGTTTTCGTTACGGCTACGGTCTCTCGACGGAGATAGTCGAGGTTGCTGCGTCGATGAACCCGGATTTGCTTGTCACCGTCGATAACGGGATCGCCAGTTGCGAGGGTGTGGATTATGCCAACGGACTGGGCATGGAAGTCATCGTCACCGATCACCATCTACCGGGTGAAGTCCTGCCCGCAGCGGCGGCCATCGTCAATCCTAACCAGCCTGGATGCGGATTTCCGGACAAGCATCTGGCGGGTGTTGGTGTGGCATTTTACCTGCTGTCTGTTCTGCGCTCGAAACTTCGGGATTCAGGATGGTTCGATGGGCGCGAGGAACCCAGCCTGGCGAACTGGCTTGACCTGGTTGCCCTCGGTACGGTTGCCGATGTGGTCCCACTCAGCCAGAACAACCGGCGCCTGATTGCCGAAGGGTTGAAAAGAATGCGGGCCGGCCGGGCGCGACCCGGCATAAAAGCATTGATGGAAGTATCCGGGATCGATCCAGGGTCATTGGTGACTCGAGATCTTGCGTTTTCCATTGCGCCACGGGTGAATGCGGCGGGGCGACTACAGGACATGTCGATCGGTATTGAGTGTTTGCTCGCTGAAGGAGAAAACTCGACAGAGCTGGCCCAGCATCTGGATGAATTGAATGGCGAGCGGCGTGAGATTGAAACAGATATGCGCGATCAGGCGATGCAGTACCTCACCGACCTCAGTTTAGAGGATGAAAAAGCCGCCGGTCTGTGTCTTTTTCGGGAAAACTGGCATGAAGGAGTGGTCGGGATCATTGCTGCCAGAATAAAGGAGAAGTCTCATCGTCCAGTGATAGCTTTTGCCAGGGTAGCTGGTGATGAGCTCAAGGGTTCTGGCCGTTCCGTGCAGGGCTTTCACATGCGGGATGCGTTGGATGCAATTGCGACCAGACATCCTGGATTGCTGAAGAAATTCGGCGGACACGCCATGGCGGCAGGTCTCAGCCTTGCTGCAGAAGATCTGGACCGGTTTATTGCGGCTTTCAATGAAGAAGTACTGGGTCAACTCGGTGAGGCGAAAATTGAACAGGTGGTTGTGACTGATGGTGAACTGGATGAGCCCGTGACGATTCAGCTGGCACGTCTGTTGGAGTCAGCTGCACCCTGGGGCCAGGGTTTTCCGGAACCGGAATTCGATGACAAATTCGAGATTTTGGAGCAGCGCATTGTTGGCGGCCGCCATCTGAAAATGCTTCTTCAGCCGAATCTGGGGGCACCGGTTGACGCCATTTGCTTTAACCAGGGTGGGCTTGCCGAATCACGATATGTCCGCTGTGCCTATCGAATTGAGGTCAATCGCTTTCGTGGTATGGAAAAACCACAACTGGTGGTATCGCTTATTCTGTAAATGCCCAGGCCATTCATATACAATGCCGCGGCCGGTTTATCCCACAAATAGCGATGTTAGAAACAAACTCAACACTCTCGCAGGTCAAAGACTTAAAAGAACGCACTAATGTTCTCAGGGGGTATCTTTGACTATGAAAACCGGAAAGAAAGACTGGCGGAAGTAGAACTCGAACTCGCCGACTCAAATATCTGGGACAACCCCGAGTACGCACAGAAACTCGGCAGGGAAAGGTCCAGCCTCGAAATCGTCGTCCTGACTATCGATCAACTGGATACCGGGCTCACTGATCTCGAGGACATCGTTGAACTCGCCGCCGAAGAGCAGGACGGGTCTCTGCTAGAAGAAGCCATCACAGATCTGAAAGAGCTCGACGGAAAGCTCGAGGTGCTGGAATTTCGACGCATGTTTTCCGGTGAGATGGATCCGAATAGCGCCTTCCTTGACATACAGGCAGGTTCAGGAGGAACGGAAGCTCAGGACTGGGCGGAAATGCTACTGCGCATGTACCTGCGCTGGAGCGAGAGCCATGGTTTCAAGGTGGAGATCATGGAGGTCTCCGACGGTGAAGTTGCCGGGATTAAGGGTGCGACGATCCATGTCCAGGGCGATCACGCTTTTGGCTGGTTAAGGACCGAAACCGGCGTACACAGACTTGTTAGAAAATCACCATTCGACTCCGGTAACAGGCGGCACACTTCGTTTGCATCGGTCTTTGTATCGCCTGAGTTGGATGATGATATCGACATCGAACTGGACATGTCGGAGGTGCGGGTCGATACCTATCGGGCTAGTGGCGCAGGAGGTCAGCATGTCAACAAGACTGACTCTGCGATTCGCCTTACCCACGTTCCCAGTGGAATTGTTGTGCAGTGTCAGAATCAACGATCTCAGCACAAAAATAGGGATCAGGCCATCAAGCAGTTAAAGGCTAAACTCTACGAGCTCGAGGATCAGAAACGGAAAGCTGAGTTGAAGGAAATCGAGGAAAGTAAATCCGACATTAGCTGGGGTAGTCAGATACGTTCGTATGTATTGGACTCAGCCAGAATCAAGGATCTCAGAACTAATATTGAAACCAGCAACACCCAGTCAGTACTTGATGGTGATCTGGATAAATTCATAGAAGCCAGTTTGAAGATGGGGCTATGACAGAAGAAAAAGAACTAGACGAAAATGAAATTGTGGCTTTGCGTAAAGCAAGACTTGCCGAGCTGCGTAGCAAGGGTAATGCCTTCCCTAATGATTTTCGACGCCAGCACCTGGCGTTGCAGTTACATGAGAAATTTGGCGATCAGTCAAAAGAAGACCTCGAAGCAGCGGGTGTAAAAACAGCCGTTGCTGGTCGAATCGTCCTGCGACGTCTGATGGGTAAGGCAAGTTTCGTCACCCTTCAGGATGTGTCGGGGCGTATTCAGCTATACATTCGTCAGGACGATATTGGCAAAGACGACTATGAGGAATTCAAGAGCTGGGATATTGGCGATATCGTTGGTGCTGCCGGCACGCTGATGAAAACCAACAAGGGAGAGCTCACGGTCAATGTCAGTCAGATCCGTCTCCTGACCAAATCGTTACGACCACTGCCAGAAAAGCACAAAGGATTGACTGATACTGAAACCCGTTACCGTCAGCGATACCTCGATCTCATCGTCAACGAGCACAGCCGTGAGCTTTTCATAAAGCGTTCACAGATAGTTGACGGCATTCGGCGCTACCTGATCGATCATGCTTTCATGGAAGTTGAAACGCCCATGATGCAATCAATCCCCGGTGGTGCGACGGCAGCGCCGTTTCAGACCTACTACAACGCGCTCGACACGCATATGTATTTACGCGTTGCACCTGAGTTGAATCTAAAGCGTCTGGTTGTTGGTGGCTTCGAGCGAGTTTTCGAAATCAATCGGAATTTTCGTAATGAGGGGATGTCGACGAAGCACAGCCCGGAGTTCACCATGCTCGAGTTCTACTGGGCGTATGCGGACTACAACGATTTAATGGATATGACCGAAGCCATGCTGAGAAAGCTGGCCACCGGGATCCTTGGCAGCACAGAGTTTGTCTACAACAACGTCACGATTGATTTAGGCAAACCCTTCACGCGAATGACAATGGGAGAGGCATTGATTGAATTCAATCCGTCTCTCAGCAAGGAAGACCTGCAGGACTACGACAAGGCAAGGGCGCTTGCGGAAAGGGTCGGCATTGAAGTTCAGGAATCCTGGGGGCTCGGGAAGTTGGTCATGGAGCTCTTCGAGGAACTGGTAGAAGATAAAATTGAACAGCCGATATTCATCACCGAACATCCAACTGAGGTATCACCATTAGCGCGTCGTAGTGACGAGAATCCTGACGTCACCGACAGATTCGAGCTGTTTGTCATGGGTAAGGAAATAGCTAACGGTTTCTCTGAGCTGAACGATGCGGAAGACCAGGCGGAAAGATTCAAACAGCAGGTCGCCGCCAAAGATGCCGGTGATGACGAAGCCATGCATTACGATGAAGACTACATTACTGCGCTTGAGTATGGCCTGCCTCCGACGGCCGGTGAAGGGCTTGGTATTGATCGACTGGTGATGCTGTTTACGGACTCGGCATCAATCAGGGATGTTGTCTTATTTCCGCACATGCGATCAAAGTGACAACGGACTTTAGTCCGTTGTCTTCCTGAGCCATTTCCTCCGGCATCCTGAGCCATTTCCACCGTCATTCTGAGCGTAGTGGAACGGAGTCGAAGGATCTCGTCCAGATTCTTCAACCTGCGGCTTCAGAATGACGGTATTGGCTGATACCCTAGCCTGCATGTCCCAACCCCGAACCATAGAACTTGAGCCCACCTGGCTTGAGCAGTTGAATACAGAGTTTGAAAAACCTTACATGCAGTCGCTGAGGGAATTTCTGACCTCAGAGAAGTCCAAAGGGAAGGTAATCTTCCCGGCGGGTTCAGAATATTTCAATGCGCTCAATACGACAGCCTACGATGACGTAAAGGTAGTGATACTGGGACAGGATCCCTATCATGGCCCAGGCCAGGCACATGGCCTTTGCTTTTCAGTGAGAGAAGGGGTTCGACTGCCGCCGTCACTGGTCAATATCTACAAGGAAATTCAGTCAGACCTGGGACTTTCGCCAGAGGATTTCAAACATGGTTGTCTTGAGTCCTGGGCAAGCCAGGGAGTGCTTCTTCTTAACAGTGTTCTCACCGTTGAGCGATCCAGTGCAGCATCCCATCAGGGCAAAGGATGGGAAACGTTCACTGATAAGGTCATTGAATCGCTTTCCAACAGAGACAAGCCCTGCGTATTCCTGCTCTGGGGTAGTTACGCGCAGAAAAAGGGTTCAGTGATCGATCGAAGTCGTCACAGGGTATTGACGGCCCCCCATCCATCGCCTTTATCGGCTCATCGGGGTTTCTTCGGTTGTCGGCACTTCTCGGAATGTAATCGGCTATTGGAAGAACTGGGTGAAACACCAATAGATTGGCGAGTCCTGTCGTCCTGAGTGTACCGGGCGATGCGGCGCTCCGATTGCGTACGACCGAAGGATCTAGTCGAGATTCTTCACTATGTTCAGAATGACTACAATCTCTGTCATCCTGAGCGCCAGCGAAGGATCTCGTGACGAGATTCTTCAGCCTGTTTCAGCAAGAGAGTGAGGACCTATGGATCAGACAGTAAAGTTCGTTGTGCAAGGCAGTGTGGGCATCGCGACGCTGACACGCGAAAAATCTCTCAACAGCCTGACCCTGGAGACCATCAATCAGCTCTCTGATCGAATATATAATTGGCTCGAGGACGACAGCATTGCTTGTATTGTTCTCGACAGCAGCAGCGATCGGGCTTTCTGCGCGGGTGCTGACATCACGGCACTCTATCAGGCGATTAAAGCCGGCGATCTAGACGGGGCGGATGCATTCTTCACCAATGAATACCGCCTTGATCATGCCCTGCATCAGGCATCCAAACCCATCGTGGTCTGGGGTAACGGTGTTGTCATGGGTGGCGGCCTGGGTCTTCTATCCGGCTGTTCGCACCGGGTCGGTACCCCAGACAATAAAATCGCCATGCCGGAAATCACCATCGGGCTATTCCCTGATGCAGGTGGGACATGGTTGTTATCTCACCTGCCCGATCATCTTGGCGTTTTTATGGGGCTCACTGGTTGCCAGCTTACTGCTGGTGACGCGCTCGAACTGAACATGTTGGATTGTGTATTGGAGCAGGAGGTGAAGCCTGAAGTATTACGACGGCTGTCGGTAACGGACTGGTCCACTGACAATGACGAAAACCACAGCATGATCAGTCAATTATTGGCAGAGCATACCGGGGAACTGGATCTGCCACGGAATCTGCTTCGTCACCGGGATACGGTCAGGCAAGTGATTGCAGATGCTTATGACGGTGGTGACTTTCTGAGCGCGTTCGAGGCTGGTCTCGCCGAGCTTCAGGGCGATGACTGGTTGAATATGGCCTTTCAGAACTATCGATCCGGATCGCCAACTACAGCAGGTATTTTCGTTGAGCAGCTAAATCGCGCTCGGGGGATGACTCTCGCTGAGACCTTCAGGCTCGAGCTGACAATTGCCTGTCAGTGTGTACGCCATGCAGATTTCCCCGAAGGTGTCAGAGCGTTGCTTGTCGACAAGGACAAGAATCCTGGCTGGACCTATCCAACCGCTGCTGAAGTACCGTCTAACCATATTGCCGGACATTTTGTGCCGTCCTGGCAGGGTCAGCATCCCCTGGTGGATTTAGGATAGGCACTGAACAGCCGGATGCAGGATTTCTTACTTCCCGAAACCATGGGCGTGCAATAGAAGCCGAACATGGTTCGGCTGGCAGCGCATGGGTGATAAAACAGCAAGGCATCCAATCTGCTGGACGGTGAACAGTGGTGAGAAGCTGACCGAACCGCAGAAGGTACTGCTCGGCGAGTATTCTCGACTTTGTTCTCAGTGACAGGGTATCGCTTCGACTTCCTCACCGTCTTCGAATTTGACGGTGACAGGCTCATTAGCTGCGTTTTTAAGAACCGCCAATAGTCCTGACGGGGCGCTACTAACGATCATGCCGGAACTCACCGTTTCGCCGATCGTTCGAGTTATCTTCGAATGCAGGCGATGCAGTCGCCGTTTCAATTCACCCCGATACTGTGCGCGGGCGACAATCTCCTGACCGAGATAGCAACCCTTGTTGAAATCGATTCCACCTAGTTCATGGTAGTTAAACATCTGTGGCAGGTATTCTTCACTGGTCGCTTCCGTGACCCAGGCGATACCAGCTTCCAGTTCGGCGTCAGACCAGGGAGATGAATCATCAGCAGCATCCACAGCTTGTTCGCTGGGCAACCAGAACTCTGTTCGGTTACCCAGGGCGAGCCGAAAGCCTTTGCCAACATCAATATCGGCCTCACCGGGTGAGCCATAACAGGCAAGATCATCAGAGATATCGAACAGATCAGCCTTTGAGAAAACGATATATTTGGAAAGAAATTCGATGGTCTTTTGAATCAGTGGACGATGCATGCGCAGGTAGAGGTCGTTTCCGCGCTTTACCAGCAGATAGCTGGTCAGCATACGTCCCTGGATATTGCATGTGGCGCCGAGACTCGGTGTGTCATCGGCAAGCGAAGTCAGGTCGCAAGTGGTGTACCCTTGCATGAATTTGACGGCGTCGGGACCTTCAATCTTGAGAAAACCGCGATCGCCAAGTTGGCAGAAAGTCGTCATTTGCATATTTTACATCAATCGGCTGGGAGCAGAACGTTGAGATTTAGTGAACTTGAATTGAATCGTCTTAGATGGCGGTCCCGAAGAGGAATGCTGGAGCTCGATCTGCTGCTATTACCTTTTTTTGATGAGGTCTTTCGCGACCTGCCCGAGGTGGAACAGCTTGCCTTTGTCCACCTGCTGGAGCAGGAAGATCCAGATCTGCTGATGTGGTTCTCGCAAAAGGGGGAGTCTGAAGTCCCCGAACTTCAGGATCTGGTAGACCGGATACTGGCTCGTGTCCGGCCTTGAGGGGTTCTCTGACAGGGTTTTGCTGCTGAGGCTGTCCCCGTCTCGGCTCAACGCGTTTCTGCACTTTGGGGTCCTGGCGATATCGTTACCGGCTCTCTGGATCAATGGTCGGTTCGACCTGCCTTTAAAATACGCGCTTTCGCTTTGCATCGTTATGTCGGTCTTCTCGTCCCTGTACCGGCAGGTCCTTCTCCTGCATTCACAATCAGTTGTGGAACTCATCTTTGACGGAGACCTATGGCGACTTCGATATCGCGATGGCAGTCTGGCTGACGTAGCCGAGTGTAAACCTATATATGTGGGTTCCTGGTTTATAGTCGTCCAGTGTCGTACCGATACGGGCGCATTGTCAGTAGTGATAGCCAGGGATTCTTCCGATGGTGACAGTTATCGCCGCAGCCTGGTTTTTTTCAGATTCGGCGGGGCCACACTTTCCTAGAAGGAAAGTATTACTTGCTAATTATTCCCTTATTGATTTCTGGATCGGCTGCTAAATTGGCCTCCGTCGTTAAGGCGACAAACAATCATTCCAGTGTAGGGACTTGAATCATGGCTAATCCACAAGTTGAAGCAAGAGCAGAAAATAACTTGTTCGTCGATATCTCTGAGCAGAAGCAACCGCTTCAATATCGAGAGGTGGATGAGTCTCTGTCAGAGTGGGAAGCTGCACGTCTGACCAGCAAGACCTGGTCGATGGAGCAGGAGTAACCCCGGGCTTTCCGAAAGCGTTACGCTTGGTCGTTGCCCCTTACTTCGGTGATCGTTTATCCGTAGGAAGGTGGTGTAAGGACTGTGTCAGCTGCGTTTTGCTGCATAGAGGGGTGGTCCAGTGTGTAGTGTAGTCCGCGACTCTCTTTGCGTCTTATGGCGCACTGTACCATCAGATCGGCAACCAATATAAGATTTCGCAGTTCAATGAGATCGTTGCTGATGCGGTAGTGGCTATAGTACTCAGTGACTTCCTGTTGTAGCAGCTGAATCCTTCTGCGTGCACGCTGCAGACGCTTGTCGGTACGGACAATTCCAACGTAATCCCACATGAATCGACGAAGTTCGTCCCAATTGTGGGAAATGATCACATCTTCGTCGGAGTTGGTCACCTGGGTCTCGTCCCAGGGAGGAATGTTGATCGGTCGGTCGAGAGCAGTACCCTGGGCATTGATATGTTCCGCTGCCGCTGCGGCGAAGACCATACATTCAAGTAGCGAATTACTGGCCATGCGGTTTGCGCCATGGAGACCGGTAAAACTGCACTCGCCGATTGCATAAAGGTTGGGCAGATCCGTTGTACCGTCTTTTCCCGTAACGATACCGCCGCAGGTATAGTGGGCTGCGGGCACGATCGGAATGGGTTCCCTGGTCATATCAATACCCAGTTCAAGGCATCGGGCGTGAATATTTGGGAAATGTGAAGAGATAAACGCTTCGTCCTTGTGGCTGATATCGAGGTAGACACAGTCACAGCCGATTCTTTTCATCTCGTGGTCTATGGCTCTGGCGACGATATCCCGGGGTGCAAGTTCCGCCCGATCATCGAAATATGGCATGAATCGGTGGCCATTCGGCAAAATCAGCTTTGCACCTTCACCGCGAAGTGCTTCCGTTATTAGAAATGATTTGGCATCGGGGTGATAGAGACAGGTGGGGTGGAACTGATTGAATTCAAGATTGGCGACCCTGCAACCCGCACGCCAGGCCATCGCTAAGCCGTCACCTGAGGCTGTGTCCGGGTTGCTGGTATACAGGTAGACTTTTGAGGCGCCACCGGTCGCCAGGATCACAAAACGAGCCTGAAAAAGTTCGACTTGCTGGGTAGACAGGTTGAGAGCATATGCACCGACAACATCCTGGCCTTTGAGTCCGACCTTGTCTCGGGTAATCAGGTCTACCGCTACATATTTGGGCATAACGGTGACGTTGTCGTTTCTCGCAAGGTGATCGCTCAGGGTTTCCGCAATTTCTTTGCCGGTAGCATCTGCTGCGTGGATAACTCGACGATGGCTGTGCCCCCCCTCCATCGTCAAATGAAATTCTTCGCTACCATCAGACTGGGTTCTGGTATCGAACTTAACACCGAGGTCAACCAGCCAGTTGATTGTTTCGGCGCTGCGTTTGACCGTGAATTCGACAACGTCTTTGTGGCAGAGGCCGGCACCGGCAACCAGGGTATCGTCAATGTGTGAGTCGACTGAATCGTACTCGTCCAGAACTGCAGCCACACCGCCCTGAGCATAGTAGGTGGACCCTTCCGTCGGATCTTCCTTGCATAACATCATGATGCGAAGGGACTTCGAGAGTTTCAGTGCCAGGGTCATTCCAGCGGCGCCACTGCCGATAATCAGGACGTCGCACTGATGCTGTATATCCGCCATTGTTTCTAGCTGGGGTAAAGAGGCAGGGAGATTACTATTAAAGGCGTGCACCGTATACAGCGCAAATCACATGTTAGAATGCGCCGGCGATGAGCGAGCAAACTGACAGTCAACTGGTAGAGCGAGTACAGCGAGGCGACAAGCGCGCTTTTGATATTCTTGCGCTGAAATACCAGCATAAAATCGTTGGCCTCATCAGCCGTTACATCAATGATTCCGATGAGGTCATGGATGTTGCCCAGGAGGCATTCATCAAGGCCTACAGGGCATTACCCAGGTTTCGGGGCGATAGCGCGTTCTACACCTGGTTATACCGAATTGCGATCAATACGGCGAAAAATTACCTGGTTTCGCGTTCCAGACGTCCACCCGACACAGATATTGATATTAATGGGGAATTTCAGGTGGATTCTGCTGTCTTAAGGGATGTCGCTGGTCCCGAGAGGGCGTTGGCGACGCAACAGCTAGAGCAGGTGATATACAAAGCAATCGATGATCTGCCGGAGGAACTTAAGGTCGCCGTGACGTTAAGAGAATTTGAAGGATTGAGTTACGAGGAGATTGCGGAGGTTATGGAGTGCCCGGTTGGGACGGTGAGAAGCCGTATTTTCAGGGCTCGGGAAGCAATCGAAAAAAGAATTGCAGCAATCGGGTGATATCCCTATATTTCAGGGGCTTGAGGGTACAGAGTGACAGATACTAGAAAAGAATCGTTGTCTGCGTTGATTGATGGCGAGGCCTCGGAGATAGAGGTTCACCGATTGGTTCGGGAATTCCGAGCCGACGAATCCCTATCAGAAAGCTGGGCGATTTATCAGCAAGTCCGCACTACGGTAAGAAACCCATCAGAACAGGGCGGTCATTTGCCTCTGGACCGTCATCGTGAGTTGTTTAACAGGATCAGCGAAGCCGTCCATGAGGAACAAGAACATCAGCAGTCCGGTTCTGAGAGAACGTCATCGACCAAGGTCGTTCTGGGTAGCCTGGCACTGGCAGCATCACTTGTGGTTGCCGTTTTTCTTGGTGTGAGGCAGCCTGAAGACCCTGCCACGGTAGCTGAGGTGGAATCGGCGCCGCCGATTGAGGTACAGACTGTTTCATCCGACCCCCAGGGTTATCCAGCTTCTGAACTGGTTGAGCTGGATGAGGAAAAACAGCGCCGCCTCAGGGCTTATCTCAATCAACATGATCAAATGGCGAGAATGAACGCTGACCAGAAATTGGTGAACTACAAAGAGACACCAGGAAATTAACCACTATTGATGATCAATCAGGCCGTTAAAGGATTTCTCGCATGTGCTCTCTTGAGTGCCAGCTTCAGCGAGGCGGCAGTGAAGCCAGCGGCAGAAGATGCTGTAAAGTGGCTCGATCAGATGGGGCACGCACTTCGCCACCAGAACTACCAGGGTATTTTTACCTACATCCGCGGCAGTACCTTTGAGACAGTTCGCATCGTTCATCGAAACGATGAAGGGATTGAAACCGAACGGCTTTTCAATCTGAATGGTGATGTCAGGGAGCTGTTTCGGGAAAACGACGAGGTTGTTTGCTATCACCCGGATACCGGTGACGGTGAACTCGATGCTAACCACACCGTGCAAATAGGTCCATTCTCGCCAGCGTTTTCCGAGCGTGTCATCTCCACCCAGAATCTGTACAGACTTTCCATGCATGGTGAAGACCGAATCGCCGGTCGTCGGGCGATAACACTATCCATTTCACCGAGATTCGATGACCGATATGGCTATCGAGTCTGGCTGGATAAGGAAACAGGGCTGCTGCTGCAATCCCACAAGGTGGAGAGAGGGCGTGTTCGCGAGATTTTTCAGTTCACCAGCCTTGAGATCGGTGGTGAAATTGAAGATACAGAAATGGCTTCAGCCATTGCCGGTGATACGGTTTCCCACAGACTGGCGCTGGACCTGAATGATCAGGCCGAGAAACCGGGATTGCGGGTGAGCTGGCTTCCTGACGGATTTCGGCCGGTGAGAGTACAGGGCAATCGTTTACATTTTACCGACGGCGTCGCGACATTTTCTGTATTCGTCGACCGGTCGAAAGGTGGCTCAATGCCTGATATGGCGACGAGAGTGGGAGGAACCGTGGTAATCACCCGAAGACTGAAGAAGTCGGGCCCTCAGATTACCGTGGTTGGCGATGTGCCCGTGCAAACGGCCCGGCGCGTTGCGGAGTCGGTTGAACCCGTTATCTACTGACCAATGGCTGCAATCAGGATAAAACGTGTACCCGGTACACGAGATTTCGTGGCGACGGAAAGCAGATGTGACAGCTGTGTAGGTTGTGAACCGTCGAAACCGAAGTTAATGCTCATTGATACAGCGGACGAGTTGAGCATCTCACTTTCTGCTGCTGTTCAGCGCTCGCTTCTCTGGAATAGTCTTGGAAAACCGGTTGCCGCGCTGCTGATAGCGGTGCTCCTGTGCCAGCTTGCCGGACTGGGAGAAGCGATGACGCTATGCATGGCTATTTGTGGATTTATCTGTGGCGTCCTCACCTGCAGAACGTTACCCGAAACATCTTTGGAGAAGATCAGTGTTAACTAATTTTCGTCCCGACGAGGGCGCAATCACACATTTTGTTGGAGCGGCGATCAAGAATCGTTGGATTGGACTTCGCCAGGCTCTCAGGAAACAGGCGCCGTCATACCGATCGATCGCACAAGACCCAATTAGATTGACGCTTTTCCTGTTGTTCGTCTCGCTTTCCGCGCCTGTTGCGTATGCCGACTTCCCTGAGTTCACCAAGCTGGTGAGGCAGGCGTCACCAGCCGTAGTAAATATCAGGACGGAACGAACGGCAACGAATCGACCCGATGGCTTTAACGAACAGGAAGTCCCTGAAATCTTCAGACGTTTTTTCCGGCAGATGCCGGATCGACAGAACCCAAGACCTGGAATTGGTTCAGGTTTCATCATCGAATCCGACGGTTACATCTTGACCAACAATCATGTTGTCGATGGTGCTGACGAAATTATCGTTGCCTTGTCGGATCGGAGAGAGAGAGAAGCGAAAATAGTTGGTACGGACCCGCTGTCCGATCTGGCGCTACTGAAGATCGATGAAGAGAATCTACCCACTGTGAAGATAGGCAGTTCGGAGGATCTCGAAGCTGGACAATGGGTCATTGCGATTGGGTCTCCCTTTGATTTCGAGATGAGCGTAACTGCTGGGATTGTCAGTGCGACGGGTCGTAGCCTACCCGAGGGTAGTGGTAACTATGTGCCATTTATTCAGACCGATGTCGCCATCAATCCGGGTAATTCCGGCGGACCGTTACTCGATCTTGATGGTCGCGTTGTTGGGATCAATTCTCAGATTTTTACCCGCTCCGGTGGTTATATGGGGCTCTCTTTCGCTATTCCCATCGACGTAGCCATGGAGGTGGTTGCCCAGCTCAAAGACAAAGGTGGTGTTTCTCGAGGATGGCTGGGTGTTCTGATTCAGCGTGTGGACCGTGATTTGGCAGAATCCTTCGGCCTGGACAGGCCTGCCGGTGCGCTGGTGACAGAAGTTTTTGCCGACAGCCCGGCTGAAAAAGCCGGTCTGAAAGAGGGCGACATTATCACTGCTTTTGATGGCCGGATGATCGATCTGTCTTCAGATCTGCCTCATATGGTGGGTCGGACCAGGGCGGATAGTGTGGCGGAACTGACCGTGGTCAGAAACGGCGAAGTGGTGACACTTGAGGTGACCATCGGCAGATTGGAAGAAGACGATTTGAATTCGTCACGTCGTCCAGCTCAGGCTGCGCGGAGTGGCAATCGGGTCGGTATCACGGTTTCGGACCTTGAAGCATCTGAAAAAAGGCGATTTAAGGTCGATCGCGGAGTCATGGTTCGCCAGGTATTCTCCGGTCCTGCTGGAGAAGCGGGTATTGAACGAGGCGATGTGATTACCGACTTTGATGGAGAGCCGATACAGACCGCTGAACAGTTCGAACACCTGGTAGAAAACCTCCCAGGAGATGGTGTCACCGTACCTATCAGAGTTGTTCGGAATGGGCGGCCGCAGTTCATGGCATTAAAGGTTCCGGCGCAGTAAACAGGGGATAGTGCGCTCAATTCGGTATTGAGTTAAGTACACTGTCTGCCAGGGTGTGTCTGGAACAAGTACACTGTCCCCGGGTGTGTCTTTGCTATAGACTTCACCGCTGTTTTTCCGGCCTCATTTGTGACTGACCCCTCCCATATCAGGAATTTCTCGATCATCGCCCATATCGATCACGGCAAATCGACGCTGGCTGATCGCTTTATCCAGTTTTGTGGTGGACTGACCGATCGTGAAATGAACAACCAGGTGCTCGATTCCATGGATATCGAGCGCGAACGGGGTATTACGATCAAGGCACAGAGCGTCACGCTCATGTATGAGGCGAGAAATGGCGAAAGTTACCAGCTGAATATCATCGATACGCCGGGTCACGTCGATTTCAGCTATGAAGTTTCCCGTTCGATGGCGGCTTGCGAGGGTGCTTTGCTGGTGGTTGATGCAGCCCAGGGGGTTGAGGCCCAGTCTGTTGCCAACTGCTATACGGCGATTGAGCAGAATCTCGAAGTATTGCCTGTACTCAATAAGATCGATCTGCCTCAGGCAGAGCCGGAAAGAGTCTGTCAGGAAATAGAGGAAATCATTGGGATCGATGCTACCGAAGCGCTGCGGGTAAGCGCCAAGAGTGGGGTCGGTGTGCATGATCTGCTGGAGGAAATTGTCCGGTTTGTCCCTGCCCCAGAGGACAGACGGGATAAGTCTTTGCAGGCGCTGATCATTGACTCCTGGTTCGACAATTATCTCGGTGTTGTCTCGCTGGTTCGCGTGGTCCAGGGAAGAATCTCAGCCAAAGACCGAATTGTCGTGAAATCGATCGGCAAGGTTCAACAGGTGGATGCGGCTGGCATCTTTACTCCGAATCGAAAGGAAACCGGCGTCCTCAATACCGGCGAAGTCGGGTTTGTCGTTGCTGGCATCAAGGATGTCCAGGGCGCACCGGTTGGAGACACCATTGTATTGGCCAGTGAAGCGGAGTCTGTGCCTGCTTTACCGGGTTTCGAGAAAGTCAGACCACAGGTTTACGCTGGTATGTTCACGGTCAGTTCCGATGACTTTAATAATTTCCGTGATGCGCTCGAGAAGCTCACCCTCAATGATGCGTCGCTGGTCTACGAACCAGAGAGTTCCGATGCGCTGGGAAACGGTTTTCGCTGCGGCTTTCTGGGCATGCTGCATATGGAGATTGTTCAGGAGCGGTTGGAGCGAGAATACGGCCTTGATCTGATTACGTCCGCGCCGACTGTTGTCTATGAGGTCATGACGAAATCCGAAAAGACATTTCAGGTTGATAATCCTTCTCAGCTCCCTGACCCGTCTACTGTCGAGGAAATGCGCGAGCCCATAGTCCGAGCGAACATACTGGTCCCTTCAGAGCATGTGGGTAGTGTCATCAATCTCTGTGTTGAAAGACGAGGTGTGCAGAAGGATATGCAGTTTGTCGGACAACAGGTGTCATTGGCCTACGACCTGCCGATGAATGAGGTTGTCCTGGACTTTTTTGATCGGCTGAAATCTGTCTCACGGGGATTCGCGTCTCTGGACTATGCCTTCGACAGGTTTCAGATGGCCGATCTGGTGAAGTTGGATGTACTCATTAACGGTGACAGGGTCGATGCGCTGTCGATAATCGTGCACAGGGAAGACGCGCGAACGAAAGGTTTCAGTCTGACCAAGAAGATGAAGGAACTGATTCCGAGGCAAATGTTCGACGTCGCCATTCAGGCAGCGATAGGCGGCCAGATCATTGCCCGGCAGACAGTGAAAGCACTGCGCAAGAACGTCACAGCCAAATGTTATGGCGGCGATATCACTCGAAAGAAAAAGTTGCTGGAAAAACAGAAGGCCGGTAAGAAAAGAATGAAGCAACTCGGCAGTGTTGAGATTCCTCAGGAAGCATTCCTCGCCGTTCTTAAGGTAGAAAAATGAGCATTAACTTTCCTCTGATACTGGTACTGGCGACGGCCTTTACCGGACTCGTCTGGCTGCTGGATTACCTTGTGTTTCGACCGCAGAGGCAGCAGTCGCTAGTCGATGCAGGTGATGTAGATGAGGCAACGAAAGAATCCATTCTGGCGGAACCCGTCGTTGTCGAATACTCCATTTCCTTTTTCCCAGTGTTGGCTATTGTGTTGGTGCTGAGATCCTTTCTGTTCGAACCGTTTCAGATTCCGACCGGTTCGATGATACCGACACTGGAAGTCGGGGACTTCATCCTGGTGAACAAGTACACCTATGGCGTACGGCTACCTGTGATTGGAACTAAAGTATTTGAAGTTGATGAACCTCGAAACGGCGAGGTCATGGTTTTCATACCACCTCACCAGAGTGAATACTTTATCAAAAGGGTCGTTGGCATTCCGGGTGATAGGGTTCGATATCAGGACAAGACGCTGTATATTAACGGAGAGCGTCAGAACCAGACATTTGTCGCTCAGATTCCACCGGTAAATCCCAAGTACCTGCAGTACAAAGAGAAGCTGGGGGAAGTTGAACACATGATCCAGCGTAATCCGTATCGCGATACGCGGGTTGAAGAATGGGTGATACCGGAGGGCCATTACTTCATGATGGGTGACAATAGGGATCAAAGTAGCGATAGCCGGTATTGGGGTCTGGTAACAGAAGAGAATATAGTGGGTAAGGCGGTTGCAGTATGGTTGCACAAGAAACCCGGGCTGCGACTGCCGGAATTTTCCCGGAATGGTTGGATACAGTGAGGATATGACCGTGAATACAGAAAAGCTCAAAAAAAACCGACAGCAGGGCGCTGCTGGAGGGTACATCATTGCCATCCTCTTATTCGGTGGATTGATGACAATGGGTTCGAAGCTGGCGCCGCTCTATATGGATCACAACACCATGTCCACCATCATGGATAAGATGGCAGAAGAGACGGGGCTCGGGGCGAAAACGGATTCCCAATTGATAGAAATGATGAAGAAGCGATTAAAACTGAACAATATTCGTGACTTTCCTATTCAGGATCATGTCGAATTTAAACGAAGCGGAAGAGGTACAGATGTCATCATGGACTATGAGGTGCGTCTTCCTATGGTCCATAATCTCGATCTGATTGCGTCATTCAATAAAGAAATAGAACTGAGAGACTAGTTCTTAACACCTGTGTCCAGACTAGAAAAGCTCGAAAAAATTATTGGATTTAGTTTCAGTAACGAGACCTTGTTGACCCAGGCACTGACCCACCGAAGTTTCAGTATCGTCAACAACGAGCGACTGGAATTTCTCGGTGATTCTATTCTCAACTTTGTTATAGCGTCCGCGCTCTTCGAAAAATTCCCAAAAGCCAGCGAAGGAGAGTTGTCGCGTCTGCGTGCAGGTCTTGTCAAGAGAGAGACTCTCGCCGACGTTGCCCGTGAAATCGACCTTGGTCAGTACCTGACCATGGGAAGTGGCGAAATGAAGAGCGGAGGTTTTGATCGTTCTTCAATACTGTCGGATGGGCTTGAAGCGATATTTGGCGCGGTTATTGTTGATGCGGATGCAGAAACAGCATCAAACTGCATTCGGCGATTGTTCGACCAACGATTGGCCGGGCTTAGTGCTGATGACCTCCAGAAGGATGCGAAATCGCTGTTACAGGAACATCTACAGGGTATGGGGCATCCCGTGCCTGAATACATTCTGCTAAATTCGACCGGTAAGTCACCGAATCAGGAGTTTGAGATCGAATGCCGGTCCATACAGCTGGAGAACCCTGTCACGGCAAAAGGCTCGTCTATCAGACGAGCGGAGCAGAGCGCGGCTGATCTGGCTCTGCAGGAACTCGGAGTACCTTCTTGACCAGGCACTGTGGTTTCGTCGCCATTATAGGCCGCCCCAACGTCGGCAAATCAACGCTGCTAAACGCATTGATGCAGCAGAAAATCAGCATTACATCTCGCAAACCCCAGACAACCAGGCACAACGTTCTGGGTATTCGTACCGAGGCCGATTGTCAGATGCTGTTTGTTGATACACCGGGTATTCACCTGCAGGAACCTAGAGCAATAAATCGTTATATGAACAAAAGCGCGAGACGCGCGCTGAAAGATGTCGATGTCATTCTGTTTTTAGTTGATCGCGATAGATGGAACGAAGAGGATGATTACGTCGCGGAGCTTTTTAACGGAGCTGTTGGGAAAAAGGTGATCGTTGTTAACAAGGTTGATCTGCTCGAGGACAAGGCAGGGCTGTTCCCGGTTCTGACGTCGTTGCAGGAGAGATTCGAAGATGCAGAGATTGTCCCCGTATCTGCAAAGAAGGATAAAAACACCAAAGAACTGATCAAAGTCGTTCGGGATATGTTGCCGGAATCACCGTTCTACTATGATGAGGATCAAATAACCGATCGTAGCGAGCGATTTCTTGCCTCGGAAATTATCAGAGAGAAGCTGATGCGCCAGCTGGGTGACGAGCTTCCTTACTCTTTAACCATACAGATCGACAAATTTGAGGAAAAACCTGAACTCATTCACATCGATGCCACTATTTTTGTCGAGAAGGACGGGCAGAAAAGAATCCTGATTGGCAGAAAGGGTGAGAAGCTCAAGCGGATCGGAATAGATGCCAGAACGGATATGGAGGCAACATTCGGACGAAAGGTCATGCTAAATACCTGGGTTAAGGTGAAGGCTGGCTGGTCAGACGATGAGCGCGCGATGAAGAGTCTCGGCTACGATGAAATCTAGGGGCCAGAGTCTCCCTGTGCTGCATGAGGCATTCATTCTTCATTCCCGAAACTATAGAGATACCAGCCTGATTGTCGATCTGCTTACCCGGGAAGAGGGGCGCTACTCGGTTGTCGTGAGGGGTGCCATGTCGCAAAAATCCAGGGTGAGAGGCAGGTTGCAGCCATTTACTCCATTGCTTGTCGCGTCGGTTGGTCGTAGTGAACTGAAGACTTCAACCTCCATTGATTTCCCTGGGAACTCTTATCGTCTGACAGGCGACAGGCTTCTTCTTGGGCTCTATGTAAATGAGCTGCTCTACAGACTGCTTGGTAAATTCGATCCCGTTCTGGAGTTGTTCGATGATTATTGCCATCTGTTGACATCACTTGCGGATTGCCAGGGTGGTGTTTTGGATGTGAGATTGTTTGAACTGAGATTGTTACAAGAGCTGGGCTACGGTATCAATTTCGACTATGACGCGGGGGATGGTCAGGCTGTTGAGGAAAATTCCCACTACAAGTTTGTAGTTCATGAGGGATTTCATCGTGTTGATGAGCCGGGCGACAGCGCGTTTTGCGGGGCAGAACTTAGATCTATTGCCGAGGGCAATCTGCAGGTTGTTAACGAGCGCAGGCTGCGTAACCTGACGCGCGTGTCTTTGGCAGAGTTGCTCGGTGACAAGCCTCTCAAAAGTCGTTCACTTTTTCGAGGGATAGCCAGGTGATCGTTGGAACAGGCGTCGATATCGTCGATATTCGACGTATCGAGAATTCGATTAACCGATTCAGTGAACGATTTATACGCCGAATACTCAACGATGATGAGGTTCGTGATTCTCTCGAAGGAAAGCGTCTGGCGGGATATGTTGCCCGCCAGTTTGCGGCTAAAGAGGCTGTCTCAAAAGCGCTGGGTACAGGTATGCGATCCGGGGTCTATTTTGGAAATATCCTCGTGCTGCGCAATGAGTTTGGAGCACCTTTCGTCGAACTCCGTGCCGGTGCCAGGGCGAGAGCACAGCAAATAGATGCGACCGAAATTCAGGTCAGCCTCTCGGACGAACGGGACTATGCCATTGCCTATGCGGTCGCGATCAACTCTTAGAAACCACTAGCCCGTATCTGCTTTCTGGCTAAAAGGATCAGGGTGGTCTCTATACCAGGCTTCCAGCGCCGTAATTTCACCGTTCAGCAGATTGAGTAAGAGTGGTATTTGATCGTTGTCTGCCTGTTTCAGTGCCGATTCGAGTTTTTCTATCGCTCGGCCAAGCCGTGGTACACCACAGTATCGAACAGCCCCGTGCAGTTTGTGCACAGCTTGTTTCAGTTCTGAAAAGTCATGTGTACTGTCGTTAATCGACTGCTGATCTTCTGGCAGACTAGTCACTAGAATGCCCATGAGTTCTGCGGCCAGTTCGGGCCTGTGATTGGCATTTCGTAGTGCCAGCTCTTTGTCGAATAGCTCGAGACTGTGACTTGCAGGGACCGGCATGGGCGCGCGTGCGCCGAGTCTGCCTAGTTGTCTCAGGATAGATTTCAAATTCTCCATCCTGACTGGTTTGATCAGCACATCGTCCATGCCCGTATCGCGATAGGCTTTCTTTTCCTGTGAGGTGGCATGTGCGGTTAAACCAAACACGGGAATCTTTGATCCAAATTCCCGAATCCGCCTTGTTGCTTCAACACCGTTCATGTCAGGCATCTGGATGTCCATAAAGATGATCTGGAAGGACTCCTCAGCGACTTTCTGGATGGCCTCTCGACCGGATTCCGCTTTGCTGACCGAGTGGCCCAATTCCGTCAGCTGTAGGGCCAGCAGTTTTGCATTGGCGGTGCTGTCGTCAACAACAAGTGCGTTGATTAGTCGTGACTCATCTCGGGCATGACCTATATGTTCGATTGCTGTCGTTAGTTCAGCCTGGGTGATGGGGTCTGCAAGTTGGATCCAGTATGGACGGTTGATCACTGTGCGACTGTTGAGAAGTACAACCCAGGTTGTCTCGGGTAGATAGTGTTTGATGGAAAGGTAAGTATCAGACGATTCGTCGGAGACCAGACAAATATCCAGAAGCTCGGATTTGAAGTCTGTGGTGCTGCCAAGACCCATTAAATTGAGACGTGCCGCCAGGCTCTCACGCTCATATTCATCGTCAGCGATGACAAGTGCTGTGAGGCCACAGTCCACAGGCGCGGTAATTCGACTGTCTGGCAGGTTTGCCGGGAACTCGAGTTGGTTGTCGCGCCAGTCTGCACCGGACTCTGCTATCCGGTCATCAAGGGCAAGAGAGATTTGAGGAGTGAAATCTCTAGAGAAGTTCAGGTTGAGGGAGTCTGCTTCGTAGGTGAATTCAAGTTTGTGGTTCCCCTTACGGTCAGGGCGAAGATAATCGAGAATGAGACGAAACAGGATTCTTCGGAAGTTTGCGGCAGCCAATTCAAGATTGGCGGGACTGTTGAGATCCGGTACAACGTGAAACCGGCACTGATAGCGACTCAACAAAGGCGCCAGCAGCTGAAATACATTGTCGATCAGTTCAAGGATATTTTCGGTACTTCGCGTGCCGGTATCCTGTTTTTCCGCAAGCAGGAAGCTGATATTTTCGGCGGCTTTTGTGACCTCAGCGCGTTCACCGCCGCGATTCACCGCACCAATTAACTGACGTAGGGCGTGCTCCGAGAGATCCTGAACAGCGCCAAGGTAGACTTTTTCATCCTGAATCTCCTGGTGCAGTGCTTCTAGCTTCGACCTCTCTTCTACCTGATGTGCCTGTTTCTCCTTGTGCTGGCTCTCAACTTCCGATAATAATTCGTTCAGGCGTTCCACTTCCTCTGAATCATGATTCTGCTGACGTTTGATCGCAAAGCGAATCGCCCGTTCAAGTTTCTCTATAGTTTTGTTTTCAGTACGGTCTTTTTCCTGTCTGCCATAGAGTTGTTCGATCAGTTGCTCTAGAGGCGTAAACCAACTGAATCGGAGGAAGAATGCCACTGCCAGGCACAATATGATGATCAGGGCAGCAGAGATTGCGTAGATTGCCATCTAGTGTTCTGACACCGACTAAGTTATGACTGAAATGAATTTGAATAGACAATCCAGATATTATAGGAATTCTTCTGCATCTCCTATCATAGGCACCTTTCCAGGCAGGCTGGTTTAAGTACATGTCCGATTACCCAACAATTGAAGATTGTATTGGTGAAACACCGTTGGTTCGCCTGCAACGCCTGCCCGGTGATACGTCAAATACGGTGCTGGTAAAACTAGAGGGCAATAACCCGGCGGGTTCAGTTAAAGACAGGCCTGCAATCAGCATGATCCAGCGTGCTGAGCAAAAGGGAGAGATCAAACCCGGTGACACATTGATCGAGGCGACAAGCGGTAATACAGGTATTGCTCTGGCTATGGCAGCTGCCATTAAGGGCTATCGGATGGTTCTGATAATGCCTTCTCATATGAGCGATGAACGTAAGGCCGCGATGGCGGCTTATGGTGCCGAACTCCTTATGGTGACTCAGGAAGAGGGTATGGAAGGCGCGAGGGACCTTGCTGAGCAGATGCAAAATGAGGGCAAAGGAGTGATGCTCGATCAGTTTGCTAACCAGGACAATCCACTGGCGCACTACGAGGGCACAGGTCCGGAAATATACCGACAGACTGGAGGGAGGATTACCCACTTTGTCAGTTCAATGGGAACAACCGGTACCATCATGGGATGCTCCCGTTATTTCAAGGAAACAGATCCTGAAATCCAGGTCGTCGGTTTGCAGCCGGTAGAGGGTTCCCAGATACCAGGGATCCGGCGATGGTCTACAGCCTATTTACCGAAAATATACAATCGTGACAACATTGATATGGTTATCGACATGGATCAATTAATGGCAGAAGTGACCATGCGCCGGTTGGCGACAGAAGAGGGTATCTTCTGTGGTGTCTCGTCCGGTGGTGCCGTAGCAGGAGCCTTGCAGCTTAGTGAACAGGTCGAGAATGCAACCATCGTTGCCATCGTCTGTGACAGGGGTGACCGTTATCTGTCGACGGGTGTTTTCAGTAACGGATAAAGGCCGGGACTGTACAGGTAGGGACACACGATGAAGTACCGTGAACCTCTGGATCTCACCATCGATACCCTCAACGAGGATGGATGTGGTTTGTCCGCAGACGGTCAATTTGCCGTCTATGGGAGTTTGCCCGGGGAAAGTGTCACGGCTCAGCCGCTTACGCAAAAACGCAAAAAGGTTTTTCTGAAAACCATTGCCGTAAAAAATCCTTCATCAGAAAGAGTTGAACCTCATTGCCCGGCCGCAGCTTCCTGTGGTGGATGCAGCTATCAGCATATGAAGCATTCAGCGCAGCTGGAATTTAAATCCGGTCTCTTGAGGAAGCACTTATTGCCACTGGAACCCCTCGAGTGGTTGCCACCAGTGACGGGTCCGACCCTGGGCTATCGGAGCAAGGCGCGGCTTGGCGTCAGGTATGTTGAAAAAAAAGGGCGAGTTCTGGTTGGATTTAGAGAAAAACAGAAATCCTATATCACCGATATCTCAGCCTGCCCTGTGCTCTCGGGAGACAATGCTGATCTGATTACACCCCTTCAGGAACTTGTTGGGGCCCTCTCTGTAGCTCGATCTGTACCCCAGATAGAAGTTGCGGCAGGAGATGAAGAAACTGCGCTGATAATTCGACATCTGGAACCTTTTGATCAACACGACCTTGAATTACTCTCGAGTTTCAGTGATAGATACGGTGTTCAAATATTTCTGCAACCCGGAGGTATAAAAACAATCCGCCGGGTCTTTCCCGATACGCAGGACACCTATCTTGAGTATTCTCTACCGAAGTTCGGACTCGACTTCAGATTCAAACCTTCGGACTTCACCCAGGTAAACCTTGCAGTCAACCGGCAGATGGTGGCGCGAGCAGTTGAGCTGCTCGATCTGAGGCCTACTGATGGGGTCTTTGACGCGTTTTGCGGTATTGGTAATTTTTCCCTCGCTATCGCCCGGTCAGTTAGTCGTGTAGTCGGGGCTGAGCAGTCGGCTGAAAGTATCGATCGTGCCCGGCTGAATAGCAGCTTGAATGCCGTGGAAAACGTCACTTTTGAAGTGGTTGATTTACAGGACGATTCGCCTGAAATACCCGGATTTACTGGCCTTAACAAGGTGCTGCTGGACCCACCGAGAAGCGGGGCGAAAGCGCTGATGAAAGTACTTGAAAGTCCTGATGTAGAGAGGGTAGTGTACGTGTCCTGCAACCCGGAGACTCTTGCGAGAGATGCAAAAATGCTTGTCCAGCAAGGCTTTACACTCCGGTCTGCCGGAATAATAGATATGTTTCCACACACAACGCATGTAGAATCCGTCGCGCTTTTCTGCCGCCAGGGTTAAAGCGATACCCCGGTTAAAAAAGGCACTTTTCTACACTAAGAATCTGCATGGTTAAGGTCAGACAAGAACAGCCATTGCTTGTTGACGGTTCCGTCAATCTGGAAATGTGGCTCTGCAAGATTGGCGACCAGCGTCCTGAGCTGAACCTGTCCCGTCTTCGCGATGTTTGCGAGTTTTCAGAAAAAGCTGAAGAAAAGGCCGTGTCTTCCAACAGCATCTGGGCTGACGGGCACAGCAGTTATCGAATGGGCCTGGACATGGCCGAGATACTGAATGAGCTCAGAGTCGACGAAGATGGCCTTGCCGCCGCGATCATCTACCGTGCCGTCAGGGAGAATCAGCTAACACTAAACCTGGTCCGCAAACAGTTTGGCGAAGAAGTTGCGCGGCTGGTAGAAGGTGTTCTGAAGATGGCGGCAATCAGCGACATCCAATTTGGCACTCACCGTGTTGTCCTTGGCGAACGGAAGGATCAGTTTGAGCAGGCGCGTCAGCTGCTGGTTTCACTGGTGGACGATGTTCGGGTGGCGCTTCTAAAACTTGCAGAACGGACCTGTCGTATCAGGAATGCAGTAAAGAGTGAGGATCCCAGTAGAAGGCAGTTGGCGAGAGAGGTCTTCGAAATATATGCACCACTAGCCCACCGTCTGGGCATTGGTCACTTGAAGTGGGAGCTGGAAGATCTGTCCTTCCGACTGCGGGAGCCGAAAGCATACAAGCGGATTGCATCACTGCTGGATGAAAAGAGGACTGCCCGGCAGGAATATATCGCGGACGTAGTTATGGAGCTGACACGCCGCATCAGACAAATTGGCGTGGACGGTACCGTAACCGGTAGGCCAAAGCACATCTATTCCATTTGGCGAAAAATGCATCGAAAAGGCATCCCCTTTTCCGAGATTTACGATGTTAGAGCGGTGCGAATCCTTGTAGATCATGTCGACGATTGTTATCGCATTCTGGGTATCGTCCACAATCTTTGGCGAAACATTCCTCACGAGTTTGACGACTACATCGCCAACCCCAAGGAAAATGGTTACCAATCATTGCATACCGCCGTTGTTGGACCGGATGGGAAGGTGCTGGAGATTCAGATTCGCACCGAGGACATGCATGAAGAAGCCGAGTACGGAGTTTGCTCTCATTGGCAGTATAAAGGGCCGGGAGACAAGGCAGGATCAGATTCCTATGAACAGCGAATAGAGTGGCTGAGGCAGATTGTAGAAGGCCAGGACGAAGAAATTGGTCAGGACAGCGATCTTCTTGGAGACATCTCTGTCGATCGAATATTTGTATTTACCCCTGAAGGTGATGTCGTCGACATGATGCCTGGAGCGACGCCAGTGGATTTTGCCTATCGAGTTCACACAGAGATTGGTCACAAATGTCGGGGTGCGAAGGTCAATGGCCGTATGGTACCCCTCAACACGGAACTAAAGTCCGGAGATCGTATTGAAGTCATCGTTGGCGATTTGCCGGAACCGCGCCGTGAATGGTTGCATGAACATCTGGGATACGTCGCGACGAGCCGGGCGAGGGCCAAGATTCAAAATTGGTTTGGACGCCTGGAACGTCAGAAAAATATCGACGAAGGCAAAAAGGTGCTGGTTGATGAGCTAAGACACCTCGGAGTTGAGAATCTTGATTTTTCGGAGCTTGTCATCCGAGCCGGTTATAAAACCGCGAATGATCTCTTTTATGCGATCGCGATTGGTGCGGCAGAAGCGATAGAGATTGTAGAAAAGGCAACGGATCTTGTCAGTCTCGATGTTTCAAGTCATCAGCTCGATCTTGAAATGGAAGAAGAGTCTGGTGAGCAGGTCTGGATCACGGGGCAGGCCGATATGGCCTATGTTATGGCGGAGTGTTGTCAGCCCGTACCCGGTGACATGATTGTTGGCGTTGTTGATGAAGACGACGTCGTCGCCGTGCACCGGGAAGACTGTCTTCAGGTGTTGCTGGCAGATGTCTATGGTCGGCTGATGAAACTTGAGTGGCGCGATACGATGCAGGTAACCTTCCCTGTTAATATCGAGGTGCTTGCTTATGATCGGTTCGGCCTGTTGCACGATATTACCGGGATACTGATGCGGGAGAGAACCAACGTACAGTCCATTGGCACGGTAACGGACAAACAGAATAATCGCGTTACCTTAAAGATGGTTCTTGAAGTCGCCCAGCTCAACCGCTTGTTGGAGACACTGGAAAGAATTGAACAACTGCCGAACGTCCTGTCAGCAAGACGGACCGTTTCCGCAATCTGAATCATAGTTAATAGAAAATCAGGAGCTAAATTGTGAAGTTGATTTTGTTGGGAGCACCCGGGGTCGGGAAGGGTACACAAGCCCAATATGTCGTTGAAAAGTATGGTATTCCTCAGATTTCTACGGGTGATATGTTACGGGAAGCCGTCCGTGACGGCACGGAACTTGGGAAAAAGGTGAAGGCAGTTATGGATAGTGGTGCGCTTGTTACTGACGCTATTATCCTCGACCTGGTCAAAGAACGTATTCAAAAGGACGACTGCGTCGACGGGTATCTGTTTGATGGATTCCCTCGCACCATTCCTCAGGCTGAAGCTCTTGTTACTCAGGGTATTGAAATTGACTGCGTGATAGAGATCACTGTGCCCGACGAGGAGATTGTTTCCAGGCTCTCCGGTCGCAGGGTTCACCAGGAATCTGGAAGGGTCTATCACGTGGAGCACAATCCGCCCAAAGAAAAAGGTAAGGATGATGTGACTGGCGAGCAGCTTATTCAGCGTGATGACGATCGTGAGGAAACGATCACCGAACGACTGAATGTCTACCGTGATCAAACAGAGCCGCTAGTATCATTCTACAAAGCGATGTCAAATGGGCCTGGTTCTGTGCTGACGTATCATGCGATAAGTGGAACAGGTGAAACTGAGGGTATCAAGGACGTCATATTCGATATCCTCGACAATCGGTGATTTCGCGCGCAGTCGCAGCTTAGCGAACCTGTTAGTCAGAGGTGCAGATGTTGAAAGTTGCTTGAGTTTCAGCTTTTTAGGCGAACAACATACCAAAGGCTGTTAACTTGTTTGCATAAAATACTGAAAAAGTTGTAAAAAAAGGTGTGCAATGTCAAAAGATATTTTCTAAACTTTGCATCGTATTCGCGCTGTATCGAATGTATTTGTAATGAATGTGTTTGAAATGAATGGGTTTAGATATGGTTGGCGTTACTGCGGTAAACTTTCCAACGTAAAACAGGAGCGATGAAAGTGGTTGCAAAAAAGAAAGCTGCTAAGAAAAAACCGGTTGCCAGAAAAAAGGCTGCTGCCAAGAAAAAGGTAGCTGCCAAAAGAAAGCCGGCAGCAAAGAAGAAAGTCGCCAAGAAAAAGGTTGCTAAGAAAAAAGTAGCTAAGAGAAAGCCAGCTGCTAAGAAGAAGGCGGCGGCTAAAAAGAAAAAGCCGGCAGCCAGGAAAAAGGTCGCCAAAAAAAGGCCAGCTAAAAAGAAAGTCGCCAAGAAAAAGGTTGCTAAGAAAAAAGTAACTAAGCGAAAGCCAGCTGCTAAGAAGAAGGTAGCCGCAAAAAGGAAAAAGGCGCCTGCTAAGAGAAAGAAAGCTGCTAAGAAGCGTAGATAGAACTACCTGAAGCCCTCCCTCTCGGAGGGCTTTTTGTTATCTGCTTTTTTCTGGCACCCCCATCGGGGGCGTTTCTTTTGAAATTCTGGTTCTCAGTTGCGTTTAGCGCAGCTGGGAAGTCTTGTTGATGTTCTCGAAAGCCTGAGGACAGTCATCGAAAGGAACAATGACGAAGTTCATTGTTTCAATCCATCCCATCACTGATCGCCCACCTGATTCAAGATATAAGCGAATTGTCTTCAGTACCTCTGTTTTAGTGAGGAAGACAAGAGACTGCATTCTGCCGCCTTGTTCTGCCACTGCCAGATCACGGTCTGAAAGTTGAGAGGCGAGGGTTGAGATCAGGCTGCCTGGAAGATTTGGTGTGTCGCAGGGTACGACAAGCACGGCGTCTGTCACGACCTGTTCAGCACAGGCAGCGATACCAGCGAGTGGACCTTGAAAGCCCGGCAGCTCATCTGGGTAGCATGCATATTTAAGGGGTGCAGGATTTGGTCGATTCCGGCTGATGACGATCTGATCGACCCAGGGCTCAATTTTTTCTATAACATGGTGAATGAGCGGTCTGCCCTCGAAATCGACCCAGGCTTTGTCCTGATGATCCATCCTTGAACCCTGGCCGCCCGCCAGTACGATTGCTGTGATGTTGTTGTTTGTCATAGATGAATCTACCACTGTTAAGAACCAATATGTTTGACATAACGGAGATTTTCAATAGCCACCTTCCTGATCTGGTCACCGGCTATGTGCGAAGACCTGAACAGATTGCATTTGCAGAACACATTGCATCGGTTATGGAAGAAGGCAGCAATGGTGTTTTCGAGGCAGGCACGGGTATCGGTAAGACCCTTGGTTACCTCGTTCCAGCGCTTATCTCCGGTAAGACTGTAATTGTATCGACAGGTACCAGAAATCTGCAGGATCAACTTTATCTGAAAGATATACCCATGCTCATGCCACTGTTCCCTGGTGTGCGGGTCTCGATCCTGAAAGGGCGGGCAAATTACCTTTGCTATCACAGGATGAGACTCAACCTGAAGGTTCTTGCAGACAAATCGGTTGATCTATCCCGTCTGACAGAGGTCAGAGTCTGGTCTACGCGTACACGAACCGGGGACTTGACCGAACTGCTGGACCCGGAAGAAGATCCTGCGTTGATGCATCTGATTACGAGCACACGGGACAATTGTCTCGGCTCTCGCTGCCCAGAGTACTCGAGTTGCCCACTTTATCGTGCACGGAAAACTGCTGCTGAGTCTGATGTCCTTATCGTCAATCATCATCTCCTTTTAGCTGATCTGGCTCAGAAGGAAGATGCATTACAGGCTCTCCTGCCGGAAGCCGGTGTTGTGATTGTTGACGAAGCACATCGCATACCCGATGTTGCAAGGCAATTCTTTGGCGAACGGGTGAGCAGTGGCCAGATCGGTGAACTGATACGCGACACACGGCTGGAGCTGTCGCTCCTGGGCAATGACGATCCTGCCACACTCAATGCCGTGGAGGATCTGGAGAAAAGGCTGAACCGTTTGCGCAATGCCGTATTTACGAATAGTGAACAGAACTTCAATCGTTGGTATGGGCAGGACAACCGTGACGCAGTGGTCGATGTTGACCTTGCGATGGCAGAACTGGCAGCCCAACTGGAGCGGGTATCTGATCGTAGCGAAGGTTTGTTGCAAATGCTGAAAAGGACCCTTCGCTTTTCAGATCAATTTGCGTTCCTGACTGAAGAGACAACTTCCAATAGTGACTATGTTCACTGGATTGACCGTCGCGAGCGAAGTTTCGTCATTCATCTTTCACCGGTTTCGGTAGCTGAGGACTTTAAACGGTTAACCGATTCGAAGACCAGTTGGATCTTTACATCAGCAACACTCTGTGTCGATGGCAGCTTTCATCACTTCGAGGCTGAATTGGGTCTCAATGACGCTTTATCGACCGTTGTCAAAAGCCCGTTTGACTATCGGCAGGCCGTTCGTGCACATTTACCGCATGGATTGCCCGAGCCCGGTGACGATGCCCATACACAGGCTCTGATAGCCACCGTTGAACCTCTAATCCGAGAGAATCCTGGGCGCACCTTTTTTCTCTTCACCAGTTATCGTGCGCTGAAGACAGCAGCAGAATTGCTCCGTGATCTTCCGAATCCAGTCTTTGTGCAGGGGACCATGTCGAGAACGAGACTCGTCTCTGCGTTTATGGACTCGCCGGGCGCTGTATTACTGGCGACCCAAAGCTTTTGGGAAGGTGTTGATGTGCGTGGTTCGGAACTCAGGTGTCTTATAATTGATAAGCTGCCCTTCCCCAATCCATCGGAACCTCTGTTTCAGGCGCAGGCGCGAGAGGTGGACGAAGCGGGCGGTAATAGTTTTGCAGAGCTGTCGCTGCCGAAAACTGTCCTTTCTTTGAAACAGGGATTTGGGCGACTGATCAGGGAAGAGACAGATCGTGGTCTGTTCGTAATAGGCGACAGTCGATTGCAGACCAGGTCATACAAAGACTACATCCTTGGGAACCTGCCTGAAATGGACTGGCTGGATAAGCCATCAGATGCGATTGAATGGCTGCGGGAACTATAATGTAGCTTTGAACCGGAGTAGTACCTTGAATTTTCTCGCCATCGATACATCCACATCATCTACAGTCCTGGGACTGCAGATTGGCGAGCGCATAATCGATCGAACTGTATCCAGTGGAAGGTCTCACAGCAGGGACATCCTGCCATCCATTTCAAATATGGTAACGGAGGCTGGGATCACACTTGGTGAACTCGATGCACTTGTCTTTGGACAGGGGCCAGGTTCGTTTACCGGGCTTCGAATTGCAGCCGGTGTTGTTCAGGGGCTGGGTTACGGGCTGGATATTCCTGTCGTACAGGTTTCTACACTGGCGACGCTGGCACAGGCGCGGGCTGCCGATGAGAATATCAACGTATTGGTTGCGCTTCTTGCGCGGGCAGAAGAAGTCTATTTTGGTGCCTATTCAATAAATGACGGATACGCTGCGCCGCTGGCTGCGGAGGGCGTTTGCGATGTGAGCGCGCTACCTGGGGTCGGTTCCGGCAATTGGTACGGTATTGGTAATGCCTGGCATCTGCGAGACAAGATAGAGAAGTCCGTTGGGGTTGAGTTCCTTGAAGTTGGTGAGACCAGTATTCCGGCGGTTACAGACCTTCTGGATCTGGGCACACATTTTTTCGGGCTGGGTCAGGTTGTTTCTGCCCTCGAAGTGACGCCGGTTTATCTTCGAGAACAGGTTGCTTCCAAGTGACCCGCTTCAAGGTTTGTCAGACCGAGTGTGGGCTGGGTCTGGAAGATCGTTTCAGCGCGCAACGACCGCTGGCTATTGATTTCGAAAACCAGGACTTTCTTCGGCGTCTGACTCAAGCTGGCAGGAAAGGAGAACTGGTTGCCAAAGCCGTTAAACCCGGTGCAGGAGTGAAGTTGATGGACTGTACTGCGGGGTTAGGTGCAGACGCGTTCATTCTGGCTCATCTCGGTTGTGATGTGACGCTGGTGGAGCGATCCAATGTCGTTCACGCACTTCTTGAAGATGCAGTTTCACGGGCGGCCAGGAATCCCAAGCTTTCTGTGACAGCAAGCAGAATAAATTTGATCCACGGCGACGCGATTGAACTGCTTGCTGTTGGATCTGTTTCTCCTGACGTGATCTATCTCGATCCGATGTTTCCGGAGAAAGCGGGTAGCGCCCTTGTAAGCGGGGAGATGCAGATTCTGCAGCGTTTCCTCGGGCCTGATCATGATGTTTTTGCCCTGCTGGATGCTGCGCTGGAAAGCGAAGCCCGGAAGATTGTACTGAAACGCCCACCCCGCAGTGACTGGCATCCCCCCAGGGCGCCGGATCATGTTATTACCGGCAGGAACAGTCGGTTCGAAGTATGGGCTCAGCGAGCCTGACCCCCGACATGCTTCACAGCCTGAAGAATATTGTGCCTTACATCGGGATCCAGTGTTCTTGCAACGGATGGCTCGAGCGTAGATACCGTAGCTGACTCGCAGTCGTTAAGCGTATTCAGGAATGTTGAAAAGAGCGACTTCTCGAAAAAGTCAGGAGAATTGATACCGTAGAGGGCTGACAGTTGCGCGGCAATGCCCGAGGCGGCGTTCTCCAGTTCACCCTGTGACATTCCGGGGAAGTATTCTAATAATGCGATGACGATATAGAACCTCTCCAGTGTCGGGTCGGTAATACTGGAAAGATCTTTTAGGCAGTTGTACTCGAAGCTCGCCGGCGGTGGAGCATCCAGCTGTCGATCACGTGCCGAGATGATATTCAATTGAACAAGACAGTCCAAAATCTGTTCAGTTATCGCACCAAGTTCGGCCTGCGACCAGGGCAAAAACATCTCTGCTTTGAGAAATGGATACAGGTCGGAAACGAAATCCAGAAGTTCGCGTCGCTCAGCCTGCTTGTTTGTTCGAACGAGTCTGCTCAAGAGTGAGGGGAGTGCATAGACATGCAGGACGTTGTTGGCGTTGTAAGTCATGCTGACGGCCTGGTCCGGTGAGGCTGAGACAATTGTGCCGAATTGATGCTCGGTTCTGCTGAGGCCGATGATATTGGTAGCTTCATCGATGATTTCTTCGACCGATGCTTCAGCGAGAGAAAAACCGGGATAGCCACACCCTGCAGCGATCTGGCGGAGCAACTGAACCTGTTTAGTGAGATGTTCTTCGTCGATGCTCTGTCGGTCAGTCGAGAGCAGGGCAAGGGCGACCAGATTCGTTGCCTTGATCGCGACACTGTTATTGATATTGGTGGCAAGCTGTTGGGCCAGGTCATTGCAGCTTTTTGCTAAATCAGATGTGCTGACCTGTGCAGTGTCAGTCCAGCCGTTGAGTTCCTCGTCTAAGAATTCTTTTAGTAACACAGGTTCACCGAAATTGACGGTGACCTGACCAAAATCGTGTTTGAAGGAAGAGAAAATTTTGAAGACATCGAAGAGAGATTCAGACCGTTTTCTGCTTCCTGAAAGCTCTGCACGGTAGGTTGACGACTCCAGAACCCTTTCATAGCCAAAATAGACAGGTAGAAGTGCGATGGGCTTTGTAGAGTCTTTCTGAAAGCTCTTGACCGTCATGCTGAGCATGCCCGTTCGCGGCGGCAATGTTCTACCTGTTCTGCTGCGGCCGCCCTCAATAAAGTACTCGATGGAAAATCCCCGGGTAAACATCTGGTGGAGGTATTCATCGAAGATCTCTTTGTACAACGTATCTCCTTGAAAAGAGCGGCGCATGTAGAAGGCACCCGCCCGGCGTAGCAGAGGACCGATCACGGGCAGATTAAGGTTTCGTCCGGCAGCGATATGCGGAGGGGTCAGACCGTTGTGATAAAGCACATAGGAAAGCAACAGATAGTCGATATGACTTCGATGGCAGGGTATGTAGACGATTTCGTGAGACTGGGCGAGGTCCTTTGCCTGCCTGATACCATTGAGCTCGATGCCGTTGTAGAGCCTGTTCCACAGCCAGGTAAGCAAAGTGTCAAAGAATCGGACTACCCTGTAGGACTGATCTGAAACAATTTCTCTGGCATAACCCAGTGCCTTTTTTTCGGATTTTGAAATGTCGTTGTCGTTGTCGTTGTCGTTGCCGGTTTCGGCATTGATAGCTTTCCTGACATCGGGGCTGGCAAGGATCGTATCGATGAGTGTGCGTCGATGGGACAGATCCGGACCAATGATGGCCTGTCTTTCTTTGTTGAAATGAACTCTGAGGAGACGCAGCAGCTTTCGGATCTGCCGTGGCCGTTCGGACTCGGTCGCCATCAACGCAGCCAGGTCAATCGGCTGCCCGAACTGTACGAGGATATGATTCGGGTGGAATGTCATAGCGAGAATTTTTTTGAATCCGCTGGTGGCTGCCCAGTTTTCGGAGAGCAGCAGTTTGAAGATGGATTTCTCCCGGTCCGGCTGGTGACCCCAGAAGACGGAAACAGGCACGATTTTGATGCGAACATCGTCGCTTTCGCTACCATACCAATCGTCCGATGAATTGAGTTCTTCCTGATGTTCGAACAGCCTAATCATTCGGCTTGACTGTCGTCGTTGAGTTTTTCTGCCCAGCGTGCCTTCCGGGCGACCCAGGAAGAATACGGACCTTGACTCATCAATATCGGAAATCGGATCAACGGGCAGCGGTAGTCCACCCAGATGGCAGGCTTCGGTGGTGACCAGCAGGTCTGCCGCCGACCTGAATCGCAGCACGTAGCAGACAAGGACATTTTCGTCTGTTGCGAGGGTAGCGGGGTCATTGTTGATGTATGTGGGTTTGATCCAGGAAAACAGCAGTTTCCCGGATAGGAGGAATTGCAGGTTCTTCAGTTTACGGAGGGTTTCCATCGAAGAGATCTGAAATTGTCTCGGAGGAGTCGCGCCCCTCGATTTCCACCTCGTAGACGTTGTTGAATTTGCGGTTCGTTGTTTCGGTGATAGCTGCACGGGATGCAAGTACGGTGGGGCGCAGGAACACCAACAGGTTCTGTTTCTCGATCTTGGTTGACTGGCTGCGGAACAGGACGCCGAGACCGGGGATGCTGCCCAGCACCGGTACCCTTGAACTGGTATCCGTTTCCTTGTCGCGCATCAACCCACCGATGATGATGACCTCCTCGTTGTCGACAAGGATCGTTGTGTCGATGGTCCGCTTGTTGGTGATCAAATCTGCACTACCGGCCGAACCGATTGCGCCAAGGGAGGCAGGATCGACCTCTGAGACCTCCTGGTGGATCTTCAGGCGAATGAGATTGCCGTCATGGATGAATGGCGTGACCTCAAGCGTCAGACCGACATCTTCCCGTTGAATCGTCGTAAAGGGATTCGATGCACCCTCACTGCCGGTTACCGTCGAGCCGGTTCTGAAGGGTACGTTCTGACCAACGACTATCTTTGCTTCCTCATTCTGCATGGTGGTGATACTGGGCGTTGACAGCAGGTTGGTATCGGCATTGGAAGATAGCGCGCGGATGATGACGCCAAAGCTGGTACCGGATTCACTAATCCTGCCGCCAGCGATTAGCGGCGCTGTACCCAGATCGATACTAGTGCTGGAATCCAGGGCCATATTTTGTAGTATCTGGGCAAGCGTACCCGAAGGTGCAGTCATTCCGACAGGGACATTACCGCTTGCTGCGTCGGCAACGAATAACTCGGTGCCGAGCTGTTTGCTGAAGTCCGTCGTTACTTCGACGATTGCGGCTTCAATCAGCACCTGCAAACGCCTGATATCCAGACTGGAAATAATACCCTTCAATTCCAGCATGGTAGAGGGGTCAGCTCGTATCACCAGGGCATTCAGCGTCACATCCGGCTGAATGCTGACAGTAATATCGTTGTTGTCGTCCTTGTCTTCACTTTCACTGATAATATTCTTGAGAATTTCGGCCAGATCTTCGGCATTGGAGTGAGCAAGTCTGATGACTTGAGTGGAACCGGAACGGTTGGCCGGAACGTCCAGCCGATTTATCAATGATTTGGTGCGGCGAACCGATTCTTTGTCACCCTTGATTATCAGAGAGTTGGTGCGCTCGCTTGCAACCACGGTAATTCTGTTCGGTCCTTTTGCGCCCTTACCGATCTGATCCGGCGCCAGTTGTTCCAGCAGCGCCACCATATCTTCGACCCAGGATTCCTGAAGATCGATGATCTCAACAGCCTGGTCATCCGCGACGTCGATTCGTTTGACGATAGAAGACAGCCTTGCAATGTTGTCAGCATGATCACTGACAATCAGAACGTTGGGTGAGTCGATACCGGCAACATGACCATACTGGGGGATAAGCGGTCTCAGGATTTTTACCAGCTCCGATGATGGCGAATTTCGGACCGGAATCACGGAGGTGATCAATTCTTCCGAACGACCGCTGGTCAGAAAGTCCCGGGGATTTCCGCTCTGTTTGGCAAGTACCTGTTGAACGATCTTGGTGACGTTGCCAGCCGGAACCGCAGCATAGCCGTGTACTCTCAGGACGGAAAGAAAGACCTCGAAGATGGCATCTTCGTTCATGGCTGCACTGGATATTACAGTGACGTTACCCTTCACCCGCGGGTCGACGACAAAACTTCTGCCGGTGATAGTAGAAACCTGGGTAACAAATTCCCGGATATCAGCGTTTTTAAGGTTGACCTTCCACGTTTCCTCATTGGCGGCGGTGACGGGCTTCACCAGCGCGAGCAGTGTCAGCAGGAGGAAAAATGTTTGTGAGCTTTTCTTCATGGATTGATGATAAGTGAACCTGTACTACTTGGGTACCGGTACCGTAAGGAAGAATCGGCGGCTTCCCCGCTTAACTTCGATCCGGACCCGGGATGATGACATAACCTGATCGACCAGGGCGGAGTCGTTGGCAGCAGACCCCACTGGTCGACCGTTGATAGAGAGAACGACATCGCCGGGCTGGAGACCTGCCTGACGTATCGTGCTTTGTGCATCGTCACCAATCCTGTAGCCCTTGCCCTCTCCGTCAGCGACCGGAGTGATGCCTGCCTCGCCGAGTGTTGCAATAGGGTTTTCTTTTAACTTTGCACTATATTCGGTGATGCTCAATCTGCTGTCAGTCACCTGATTGGCAGGAGGTTTCGGTTCAGCCTTGTTGCGAATTCTGTCTCGAATACTCTCGAGTTTCGATCGAGCTGCGGTCGAGATACCGCTTGCTTCCCGGGGTTTGTCAGCCACGGGCGTTGTTTTTTCGATTCGGTACTTGGTGTCTGAAAAGAGGAGCTTTTCCATGCGTGAACCCCGCTGAATCAGTACATGATCGACGAAAACCGCTGCTAGTGTGGCATTGCCTGGCAGGCGGTCGCCGATGGCATAGAGCTCTCCGGCTTTTTTTCGTTCGCCGACAATGGCTGTGGACTGGTTTTCATTTTCAGCGATAAACACACCCTGCAGTTCGAGGTTGAGCTTTGTTTCGGGTGCATCGATGACCTCTGGCGCCGCTGTTGCGGTGTCTGCTTTACCGAAGAGTTCGAGATCCGAGATCTTATAGGTTTGCCTGTCTACATTGGCGTGGGCAGGTCCGGCGGATCTGGGTTTAATTGCAGGTGGGTTTGCGGCTTCCATGATCACGAGGACGGTATCAGCGACAGTCAGGCTCATCAAAACGATTAACGTGATACTGATGGCGGTAGCAAACTTGCGACTATGTTCATTGAACAGGTGCAGAATATTGTCCAAGGAAGAAACCATCAGTAGAAAACCCGTGTTTAAGATAGCATACAAGCAAGTTAGAAAATCTTTTCTTCCATGATAACCGCTGGCTCACTGGTGTCCCGTGATCCAGGCAGAGGCAGGTCGACGAGATCGATGAGAGCATAGTCGATGGCAACTTTGGCCCAGCCATCGGGAGTCAGTGAAATTTCCATCATTCTGGTACCTGTCTGGGTGATATGGAGTTCCAGTGTGTCTCCAATCATGGAAACCTGACCGTCAAAAGCAGGCAATTTCACCGTATGAATACGCTCCGGCGTCTCAATATGTACGATCCCGCCGGTCCAGCGAAGATCGCCTTCCGCGGACGTTAGCCAGCTTTTGTTGAAGGTGAGACTAGCCTTTGGCAGCTGAACCTCACCTGAAAGATCTAAACCGTAATTGAGGGTAACCTGGTTGAGGTAATCCGCGGACACGCTCGCAGTCAGCTTAGAGAGTCTACCGCCGTCGGCTGTTAATGCGCCGACAATATCCGCCTCAAGGCCTGTTCCGTTCAGCTGAATATCGATTGCAGCCGTGCCTGTCAAGGCCTGCACAGGTGAAAGCTGCCAGTTGATGTTGCCAGGGGGGAACTGACGATAGCTGATTTCACCCCGACCGTTCCAGATTGATCCGCCGACATCCGACAATGTGATATCGGGAAGATTGTGGGCAAGCTCTTCCTCGAAAGCGGAATAGATGGGTGCAGCCGGGACCATGGCGATCATAAAGGTAAGAAAAGCAGCAAGGCCGATAAGAGCGAAGAGGAGCTTGTTCATGTCAGCCAGTTCACCACAGACCGTCCCTCGTCGGTGAATCGATACCAGCCGCCGCTGTCGTCGTCAGCTCCAGGTTTCCAGCCACCGACACTGCAGCGACTCTCCACACCAAGCACAGTGAATGCCTCGCTCGCGCACTCTTCATCAGAGCTCCAGGGTGTTTCATTTTTCTTGAACCAGACGGAGACATAGCCACCTTTGGCGGCCTTTTCGACGATAACGCATTCAAGGGATTTGCCCTCGTATGCCAGTGTTAGTGTATGACTGTCGCCCTGGCTAACAGTCTCCATAATCTCAAAGTGCTTTTTTAGCCAGCTGACAATATCTCGAGGTGCTGCCCGTTGCAGATAGATCTCGATATCCGGCAGAGGTCCTGTCATCTGGAGAGAAGTTCTCTGAGAATATCTTCGTAGGCAAGAGAAAGCTGATCCAATTCAATGATGGAGACCTGTTCATTCACCTTGTGGATGGTCTTGTTGCAGGGACCGAATTCAACCACATCGATACCCCGTGGAGCGATAAAGCGCCCATCAGAGGTTCCGCCTGACGTTGATAGCTCTGCTTCGCAGTCCAGACGCTCTCGGATGACGTTTTCCACTGTGCTGATCAACTCACCACCTTCCGTCAGAAAGGGTGGCCCCGACAATTTCCATTCAATTGCCCAATCGCTGCTGTGTTTTGAGATGATTGCCTCAGTCATTGATTTAAGGCTCTTCTCAGTCGATTCCGTCGAGAAGCGAAAGTTGAACTCCACTGTCAGTTCGCCGGGGATAATATTGTTGGCGCCGGTTCCAGCATGGATATTGGAAATCTGAAAGCTGGTTGCGGGGAAGAATTCGTTGCCATCGTCCCAGGTCTGGGTAACGAGTTGAGCCAGAGCCGGTGCGAATTCGTGAATCGGATTTCTGCCGTCGTCCGGATAGGCGACATGACCCTGTATGCCGCGGACAGTGAGTGTGCCGTTCAGCGAACCTCTGCGGCCGACTCGAATTACGTCACCCAGCCGTGTTGAGCTCGATGGTTCGCCGATAAGGCAGTAGTCAATGATAATACCTCGCCTCTCCAGTTCATCCATCACCCTGACGGTTCCATCGTCCGCGGCATCTTCTTCATCGGAAGTGATCAGAAAGGCAAGGGTGCCGTGGTAATCCGTATCGGCAAGAAACCGGCGACTTGCGGTCATCATGGCAGCGAGGGATCCCTTCATATCTGCAGCTCCACGACCATGAAGGGTGTTATCGGCTATATCGGCGCTGTAGGGTGGTATCTGCCACTCCGTCAGCGGCCCTGGCGGAACCACGTCGGTATGGCCGGCAAATACCATCAACGGTCCCCCTGAAGATCCTGTTCGGGTTGCCCACAGGTTCTTTACCGGACCAAATGGCATGTGTTCAACATCGAAGCCAAGCCCCTCCAGGTATTCTGCCATGATCTTCTGGCAGTCCCCATCCTCTGGGGAGACAGACGCTTCCCTGATCAACTGCTGGGCTAAATTGATGGTTTCTGAGAATTGAGCCATTTCGCTGCTTTAGTCTTAATTTAGGTTGTTGGCAGATTCTTTGCTTCGCTCCCGCAACAACGATTTTGTGTTTAATAACACAAAATCGCAATTGCTGTCGCGGTAGTCTTCGGCAAGCAAAGCTTGCCTGCAGTCTGCTAATTGTGGCTGTGCAGAGTCGTATTCAGTTCTATTGCTTTCCTGTTGGTACGGCACTCGACAATGCCGTTCTGGGAATTGCGAAGGAACAACATATCGGCCTGACCGGCCAGTTCCCGTGCCTTGACCAGCTTCAGGAAGTTGCGGTCTTCGTCCATGATTTGAACGACCGTGCCGGGTGTGATGTAAAGGCCTGCCTCAATGGTGCAACGATCTCCGAGCGGTATCCCAGTACCGGCGTTGGCAGAGATCAGACAGTCCTTGCCAATGGAGATAACAATGTTGCCGCCACCGGAAAGCGTACCGGCTGTACTGGCACTGCCGCCGAGATCCGACCCTCCTCCAACGGTAACACCCTGGGATACTCGACCTTCAATCATGTTGGGACCCAGAGTACCAGCGTTGAAATTCATAAAACCTTCGTGCATGACCGTGGTGCCGTCGCCGACATAGGCACCAAGTCGCACTCTTGCGGAATGGGCGATGCGCACTCCGCCAGGTACCACGTAGTTGGTCATCTTTGGAAACTTGTCAATGCTCGCGACTTCCAGAACCCGGCCCTGAAGACGCTCACTCAGCTGCAGTGCTTCCAGTTCATCGAGATCGACTGCTCCTCTTTCGGTCCAGGCCACATTCGGTAAGAGCGGGTAGATTCCTTCCAGGTTTTGTTCATTCGGCAGAACGAACCGGTGCGACAGCAGATGCAGCTTGAGATATGTCTCAGGGGTCGACTGGAGGGCGGAATCACTCTCAAGGATGGTGAGAACAACCGGTTTGACAGAGGCTTTCAGTTGTTCGACCAGTGATTGCTGTTCCGCATCGGTGACAGAATCGCTTAGCGCACCAAGGTCCTGTTCGCTGAGGTCAATGTCGGTATTGCCGCCCTTGTAACCGGTAATCTTCGCAACTGAATCTATCAGTGCCTGTTCAGGCTTGAATACCGGACGAGGGTAGTAGATTTCAAGCCAGTCATTTTTTGCGTTCTTGGTACCGATACCAAAGGCAAGGGCGTACATGGGTTTACCGTCTTGTCAGTTGAGGGCCGCACATTATAGTCGTCGCGACGAAGGAAATCATGAAACTGCCGTGAGAGCCTCCCAGTGATCGACAATTCGTTCTGCTGCTTCGATGCACTCTGCTTCGGTGGCGACCAGAGCCATCCTCACCCGGTTGGTGCCCGGGTTCCCGGTTTTCGTATCCCGGGACAGAAAACTGCCGGGTATAACCTTGATACTGGTTTCTTCTATCAAACGCCTGGTGAACATTTGGTCGTCCATGGGGGTCTCTGGCCACAGATAGAACCCCGCCCGAGGTGTCTCCATCGGCCAGACGGTATTCAGGATCCCGACAACCGTCTTGAACTTGCTGCGATAGATCTCTCTGTTTTCGCGAACGTGATGCTCATCCTGCCACGCCATGGCTGACAGCAATTGATGGTGCACCGGCATGGCAGCACCCTGATAAGTACGATAGAGCAGGAATTTCTCGAGAATCCTGGCATCTCCTGTTACATAGCCGGATCTCAAGCCAGGGAGGTTGGATCTTTTCGATAGTGAATTGAAAGCGATGCAGTTCCTGTAATCATGACGACCCAGGGCGCTAGCGACTTCAAGCAGCCCCGGAGGTGGATCGGATTCGTCCAGATAGATCTCTGAATAGCATTCATCGGCAGCGATGATGAAACCATGCTCGTCTGAAAGCTTGATTAGTTCTCCCAGCTTGTCTGCGCTCAGAACACCACCGGTTGGATTCCCTGGTGAGCATAGATAGAGCAACTGGCAACGCTGCCAGATATCGTTGGGCACGGAATCGAAATCAGGTGTCAGATCGATTCCTGAGCAATTGACGTAATGCGGTTCGCTGCCAGCCAGTAGCGCTGCACCTTCGTAAATCTGGTAGAACGGATTCGGCATAACCGTGACGCTGTCGTCTGTAGGTGTCAGAACGGCGTTGGCGAATGAGAAAAGAGCCTCTCTCGTTCCTGTAACCGGAAGGACCTGGGTTTCAGGGTCCGGTCTTTCGTGAAGACTGTATCGCCTTGCCAGAAAGTCACTGATGGCATCCCTCAGTTCAGGTAGTCCCCGAGTTGGTGGATAGGCGCCGAAGCCCTGGCGGATAACGCTCTCGTTCGAAAGGGCTTCGACCAGGAAATCCGGTGCTGGATGTTTTGGTTCTCCTACCGACCAGGCGATGAGCGGCATATTTGCCTTATTTGATACTCCTTCCAGAAGCGCATTCAGTTTTTCGAAAGGGTAGGGGTGTAGTTTCTCGAGGTTTCGGTTCATGACGCCAGTTGTTTCAGATGTTTGTCGAGTTCATCGCAGATACCACGGCGGATGTCTTCCGTCTTCGCCGGATCGGTGATCGATTGACCGGCCTGGTTTGTTACATAAAAGACATCTTCGACGCGCTCGCCGAGCGTGGTAATCCTTGCGGTTGCTATGTTGATGCCGAGTTCCGTGAAGACTCCCGCGATGGCAGCCAACAGACCTGGTCTGTCGGGAGTGATGACCTCTACTGCCGATTGAGGCAAATGTGGATGCTGGGTGATGTGGACCTGTGTGGCCATTTTAAATTGTTTCAACGCCCGGGGAGTCCGCCTTGTTCCAGTGGGGGCCGTTTGATTGCTATCTATGTACTGCCTGACAGTGTTCAGAATTTTTTCAATGCGTGCGGGTTTGTCTCCCACTGGTTGGCCGTCGTGCTCGAGGATGGTAAAGGTATTGAAGGTGAGGTCTGCTGCCGAGGTGGCAATACCGGCATCGACGATGTCGAGACCAAGCTGATCAATGGCGCTGATGATAGAGACAAAGAGTTCTTCCCTGTCCCGGGTATGAATGAATATCTGGGTAAATCCGGTTTCGCTTCGACGAGATATGTCATCCCGAAGCAAAATAACAGGTTCCTCACTGACATCGCCTGCGACAATTCCCTCGGCATGCCAGACGATGTCGGAAACCCTTTCTCTCACGAAGTAGTCATCGTCAACCTGGTTCCAGAGTGACTGTACAGCCTCAGGTTTGGCACCATGTTCGGTTAGTCTCGTCAGCGCCTGCTGACGGATGTCATCAATATATTCATGACGATCCACATGCTTTTCGAGGCCGTGTCGGAGGGCTTTTTTTGTTTCAGAATAGAGTTGGTAAAGAAGTGAGGCCTTCCAACCATTCCAGAGAGTATGATTCGTCGCATTGATGTCGGCGACCGTCAGTGCGTAGAGGTAGTCGAGCCGAATCTGATCAGCGACAAGACCGGCAAAGTCATGTATCACCTCAGGATCCTGAATGTCCTTTCTCTGGGCCGTGGTCGACATGACAAGATGATTTTTCACGAGCCAGCAGACCAGGTTTGTATCCCAGGTTGGCAGACCGTGGCGTTCGCAGAAGGCGCGGGCAATTTCCACGCCCAACTCAGAATGATCGCCGCCCATGCCCTTGGCAATATCGTGGTAGAGACCGGCGATATAGAGTAGTTCAACACGAGGCAGGCGAGGATGTATGTGTGCAGCGACCGGAAACTTCTGTTCCTGGCTTTTGTAGCGAAAACGGCGCATGTTTCGCACAACCTGCAATGTGTGTGCATCTACCGTGTAGATATGAAAGAGGTCGAACTGCATCTGACCGATGACACGGCCGAATTCAGGCAGGTATGCCCCAAGAATCCCCCATCGACCCATGCGCCGGAGCTGGGTAAACAGATGGTTGTCACAGCCCAGCAACCGCAGGAAGAGATCAGCGTTATCGCTATTCTGTCTGAAATCGTCATCAATCAGATTGACATGCTCGCGAGCCTGCCTGATGGTCGCCGCTCGAAACCCCTCAATTGACTCGTCGTACCCAACAATGACGAACATTTCCAGAAGAGCCGAAGGATGCTTTCTGAACACATCATCGCTGGTGGCTTCCAGTTGATTGTTTGCAATGCGGAATCTGTCGTTTACTTGTCGAATGACCAGGCGTTCTTTCTCCTGGACGATTACTTCCTCGAAATCCTGCAACAGTATGTCGTTAATCGTATTAACTTTTTGTGCAGTCCGGTAATAGCTCTGCATGAATTGTTCGACTGCGAACTGGTCGGCATCCACGAATCCGAATAACCCTGCGATCTTCTGTTGGTGTTCGAATAGAAGCCGGTTCTCGTCACGACCGCTCAGAAGATGTAATGCGAAACGGATTTTCCATAGATGGTTTCGCGCCTGTTCAAGTTCTTCTCTCTCCAGGTCCGGGAGCACCCCTCTGCCAGCCAGGTTCACAAACCTATCCGTGCCCCAATGTCTGAGGCCAATCCAGTTGACGGTTTGAATATCCCGCAGCCCACCCGGCGAGGTTTTCACGTTGGGTTCGAGACTGTATTCGGTATGGTCCGACTTTGCGTGTCGATCAAGCTGCTCTTCCTTCTTTGCCCGGTAAAATTTGCGGGAAGGCCACACTTTGCCTGGCGTGATCTGACGGTTCATCTTCTCGATGAGTTCCGAATCACCGACGACTATTCTTGCCTCCATCATTGCGGTAAGTACCGTGACATCGGCAGCGGCCTGGCTTTTACATTCTGAAACTGAACGAACACTGTGGCCGATCTCAAGACCGATATCCCAGAGCAGAGTAGTAAAGCTTTGAATGTTGACGCGATGAGTTTGGTGATTGGCTCGTTCAAGCAGGATCATCACATCGATGTCTGAGTGGGGCAGCAGTTCGCCGCGCCCATATCCGCCGACGGCAACCAGAGCGACACGTGCTTTGCGCCAGCTTCTTAGATTCTCATCCCAGTCGAACCTTTGCCAGGCAAGCATGAGAATTCCATCCATAAACGAAGCATGTTGCTTCACCAGGTCCTCCGCTGTCACGCCGGCGTAGAATCGTTCGCTAAGATGGGCTCTGGCTTCTTGTATTGCACTTTTGAATGCGGGGATGACTTGACGGGTTTCGGTCAGAGCTTCTTCGAGGCTGGTCAGAATCTGATCAAACATGGGCCAGAGTCTCCCTAGCCACAACGCGAAATCGTGTCGTCGCTGCGGTATGTGAGGATTTCGTAGCCTGTTTCCGTCACCAGGATGGTGTGTTCCCACTGGGCCGTCAGTTTGTGATCTTTGGTGACGACCGTCCATTGATCCGGTAGGAGTTTAACTGCGGCCTTTCCAGCGTTGATCA
>JABHYO010000197.1 GCA_018656865.1 Gammaproteobacteria bacterium
CCGCCGGTCAGTTTCTGCCGCTGGATGACCCCCTGTCACCCCGGGCGCTGGCGGTAATCGGGGCAACTATCCAGGAGGAGCTTTACGGTAGTACGAGTGCACTTGGTGATCGCATTCGTATCGGCGGCAGCCGCTTTCGGGTTGTGGGTGTGGCTGAACCCAAGGGTGACCTGCTGGGTGTGAATATAGATGAATCTGTTGTCATACCGGCAGCGAGAGCGATGGAGCTTTACAACGTCAATAGTGTGCTAGACATTACAGTGCGTTACGAGCAAAGCGCCGACGCAGAGGAAGTAGTAGCAAGTTTGCGCCGTCTAATGTTGGCCCGGCACGGTGTAGAGGATTTTAACATTGCGACCCAGCAACAAATGATGGAAGTGCTTGGTTCAGTGCTGGATGTGCTGACAATAGCGGTGGCTGCCCTCGGCAGCATCTCACTGTTCGTTGGCGGCGTCGGCATCTTTACCATTATGACCATTGCGGTGCGTGAACGCACACAGGAGATCGGCCTTCTGCGTTCCGTTGGTGCTACCCGGCGGCAGATTCAGAGTTTGTTTCTTTCTGAATCAGTTGTGTTGGCTGTCATGGGTGGAATCATGGGCCTGTTGCTTGGTGGGGGAGTGGTGCTGTTCGTCAGTGTCGCTATCCCAACGCTGCCGGTACGTTTGTCGGTACCTTATATCATCGCGGCCGAGATGGTATCAGTGGCCATTGGCCTGTTAGCGGGTGTAGCTCCTGCTACTCACGCCGCCAGGCTGGACCCGCTTGAGGCGCTGCGTGCAGAGTGACGTCTACATCAGTTAGTCGCGGTCATGGATTATCAGAATTTTCTTAAATCGAAGTATGCGAAGTTGGGTTGGATGACCCCGAGTTCAGGAGCTTTGTAGTGGGGGTGCTCAGTTGAGACTGCGGATGTGGAAAACGCTGGATTGGCTTTAGACCTTCTGCTGCAGGATTGTTGCTACGGACCTCTTTTTTAGCGACATTGTCTCAGAGCTCTGACCCCTTTGGTAACATACGCTATGTTATGATGCCGGCGGAATGTCTGGTGTGCTTTTCATTTCCTTATGTTCACCTGCGAGAAAATATCTTGTTTAACTAACGAATCCCCTGGGGGGTGACACGATGATCAAACTCGGGCTGAATGCCTTCTTTGCTTCTCTATTGGGTCTAGCTTTTAATGTGCACGCGGAAATTGTCTGGAATCCAGGCCTGTCTACCCACAACGGGATAGCCTTTGTCGAAGTTCAGGCTGGAGTAGGTGCCGTAGAAATGGCTCAACCTGGACCCACCAACCCAGCAGGAGTGGGGCAGACGAACGGGAGCAGTTACGGTTTTGGTTTTGCGACGACCAGCAGCACATCGCCCTCGGTTGCTGATACCAACCTGGCCGGCACCGACCTTGATGCAGGCACTAATCTCGTTCTGGTTTTTGATAAAGCCTCGACTGATCAGGTCAGCATGATTGCAATGATGGCGGATGCGAGTACTCCGGCAGACATTGGCTTTAGACAGCTTTCGTCAACCCAAATCGAGGTAAGAGCGAAGGTTGTTGATCCTGTCCTTTCAGAGTCGAACAATCCGGACAGTGTGGGTGCGGCCTTCGGAATGGTTATCCAGTTAATTGACAGTGCTGTGGATCTGGATCTAAAAGGTACGGTTTTTGTTTCAGACATGCACTATCAGGATTTGTCTCCGCCTTCACTTCCAGACCTGCCTCAATCTTCGGATGAAGTAGAAGGCATGGCGGCTGGTCTAGCTGCTAAAGGTATATCGTCGATTACCAACGCAGGGGCTGCTACCTTTATGGCTTTTATGCAAGAAAGCTTCTTTGAGCTCGCGAGAGAAAATGGTGTTGATGTAACGGGAGAATCCTGTCTTGGTTACCGTTCCTACGTAGAGTTGACCGGTAGCGACGATGGCTTTGAACGATTGAACAGCCCCATTGACCAAACGACGACACTAGCGAATTTTGATACCAACGGTGACGGTAGTCTGGACGAGATCTGGTTGTATCGCATAACGAATTCTGAATGGTCCGAACAAGTCCTGGCATTTGGAATTGCAAATTCGAATACAAAAACTGCAACCCAATATTTGCAAACCACATCGGCCAGTGCCAATTTTACCCGGCTTCACATCGTGAACTCTTCTACCAGTTCGCAATCATTTACGGGTAGTTTGTATCAACAGAACGGCGATCAATTAGGGTCAACAGATCAAGCATTGTCCAGCGCGAGTGTCGCGTCACTGGGCAGATTGATTTTGACATCTGCAGATATCGAGACCCTGTTTGGCGTTAGTGCGTGGAGTGGGCCGGCGATGTTAGAAGTGAAGGGGTCGGCAGATTTTGAATTGATGGCAAAGTTGGTCAGTCCCAGTGGGCTTATCAGTAACACAAATTGTGTGCGTACAGATCAAGTGCACAACATAGAAGGTTTCGATTCCTCAGATGTGACCTATGTACGGTTTATCAATACAGGTACAACGACACTTACGGACATTACTGGCAGCCTCTATGATACCAATGGCGATCTGATTGGAGACGGGAGCCAGGTTCTGGTTGATAGTCTAGTGAGTAAAGCAGCAGTCTGGCGTACCCGTGATAATTTATCAGGAATATTTAGTGACACATGGAATGGTGAAGCGATGTTGAAGATTGATGAGCCACCGGATGCGCTTCGGTTGCTTAACTTGAACCTGATCAACGGCGAAACATTTTTCAACTTTTCATGTTATGAGGCCGCACAATAGTTGAGGGAAGCTCGCGCAGTCAGCGGAAAGTGTGCTTGAAACCGGGTCAGTGAAGATGTTCGTAAACATCCACACTGACCCTGAGCCATCACATCGATTCCATGTTCACATTAACGTTGACCCCTTGAGTCAGAGTGCCAAACACTGGCGAAAACTTACTGAGCTCAAGCAGGGTTGCAATGTCCTCGTCCGACTTAACCTTGAAGTTGACTGTAATATTGGTGAAGCCCTTAGCCACAGTTTCATCCAATCCAAAGAAACCGTTAAGGTTGAGATCCCCTTCCAGAGTGGATTCGATGGCATCGATTCGCATACCCCTGACGGCCGCATGCGCCACTATACTGGTGGTAAGACACGACGCCAGGGCGCTGAGTAGGTACTCCACAGGATTCGCGCCTATGTCTTCACCTGCCAGGATGGGTGGCTCGTCTGCATCGAGTTCGAAAGTCTGCAAATGGGCGATCTCCTGCCGGGCAGCATAATATCCAGTGATCCTGGAGCGATTATGGGTCCCACTAACACACTGGTTACTGGCACGAAACCGACAGACCCCGAGCTCTGAATCTTCCTTCACTGCGTTAATCGTCTCCATAAGTACATCCATGTCGATGCCATTTACATGGTTTTCAATATCACTTTTCATAGCGTGCTGTTTCATCATGTTCTCCACAGTTGGTTGAGTTTTACCAGTGTCTCCTGAAGCGTTGTTGAGACTGGTACTACGATACGTCTTGATATTTCGGCGGATAAGATGGGAATATGCTAAAAACAGGTCATATGTGCCAAAAGGACAGCATTGTTCCCATGATTAGCGCTAAAAGTGTCACAAAAATCCTAATTGTTGCCGTTCCTGAAACAGCAGGATCCGCGCTTTATGGGATGTTGGATGTATTACTGTCTGCTGGAAATCTCTGGCAAACACTGGTGCGGGTTGAGGCAGATCACCATGGATTCGATGTTCAAATTGTCTCCCCGGAATTACATCCATTCAGTTGTGGCCATGGTATTCCAGTACAACCGCACTGTTCGCTTCAAGACAAGCCAGAGGCAGATGTCATCATTGTGCCCGAACTGTGGCTCGGTCCGGATGAATCCATCCATGGACGTTATCCGGCACTCATGTCCTGGCTGGTGGAGCGATACCAGCAAGGAGCGTGTATTTATTCCGCCTGTTCCGGCGCCATCATGCTGGCCGAGTCTGGATTACTCGATGGGTGCGAAGCTACTTCCCACTGGGGCTACCAGGATCTTTTCCGGAATCAATACCCGGAGGTAAAGTTTCGGCCTGAACCGAATCTCGTTCTGGCCGGGCGGGAAGGGCGGATCGTTACTGCAGGGGGCACCACTTCGTGGCACGATCTGGTGCTGCATATCATAGCCCGGCACTACAATCCGGAAGAAGCGCTGCGCATCGCCAAGGTATACCTGCTCAAATGGCATGATGAAGGTCAACTACCGTTTGAGACACTGGTAAGGAAAACACTCCACGCAGACTCCATCGTAGGCCACTGCGAGGATTGGTTAACTGAACATTACAGAGAGCATGATGCAATACGTCAGCTTATTGGACTCGCGGGTATTCCTGAACGTAGCCTCAAACGGAGGTTTAAACAGGCAACGAGTTCAACGCTCATAGAGACGATACAGAAGTTACGTATTGAGGAAGCCAAACGTATGCTGGAAACTGGCTCCGATGCCATTGATGAGATTAGTGCCAGCGTAGGCTATGAAGATGCGTCCTTTTTCAGGCGATTGTTCAAGCGACTTAGCGGTCTCACGCCAGGGCAGTACAGAAAGTTGTTTCAACCGCTGATGGGGACGATCAGATTGTAGTATCGGGCTCGATTATTCAGCAACTAGAATCCAGCGTGCCCATTTAGCTACCTACCCGGAAACGTATCGGTCCAGCCGCTCCCACCCGCCAGGCCTAACCGGGCAGCTTCTCGAACTCCAGTTCCGGGTAGCTCGCATCAACGGACTCCGCCAACTTATCGTAGTAGACGTTTGCGCCCCCAAAGTAGATCAGGACACGCGGTTGGTGGTCGTTGATGTTAGCGCCCATCATCCAGGAGTTCACCTTGTCACCCTCAGCCATTAATGTCTGCGCATGAATTTCTGCGACGTGGGCGGACCACTCGGCTTCGGCTTCCTGTCTGGGCTCGAATACATCGAATCCCTCTGTCTCCATTTTCGAGATGCAGTTGGTGATCCACATAACGTTCTGTTCGATGGAGGTCGGTAGATTGGCGAAAGGTGCCTGGGGACCCGTGACAGTGAACATGTTGGGGAAATCCGCCACACAGACACCCATAATGGAATTGGAGGTCGTTTCCCACTTGTCGCGCAGTGTCTGGCCGCTCTTACCACGAATAGGGAATGCTTCCAGTGCGCCGGTGTAAGCCCTGAATCCCGTGGCGAGAACGATGATATCGAATTCGTAGTCATGCCGGCTGGTGCGCAGACCGGTATCTGTGACTTCGACTAAAGGTTCACGGTCCCTGATGTCGACCAGGTGCACGTTGTCGCGGTTGAAGGCCTCCAGGTAGCCGTGGTCCAGTGGCGGGCGTTTCGCGAACAATGGATACTCCCCCAGTCTCGGCACCAGCAGCTCCGCGAGTTCTGGATCTTCGATACGTTCCTTCATCTTGTTGATGATGAACTCCGATGCCATTCTGTTTGCCTCGGGATTCACCAGTAGGTCATCGAAGGTTTCGAACACCCAGCGGAAACTGCCGGTCCAGTTCTCTTCGAAGATCCGTTGCCGTTCTTCCGGCGGTGTTTCGACCGCGTTACGACCTACGGGACTGTCGAAGGCCATACCGAATACGTGGTTGCGGCATTTGGCCACGATTTCGTCATAGTTCTCTTTAATCTCCTTTTCCCACTCCGGTGTCATCTGTTTTTGCATGGCTGGCAGAATGAAATTTGGCGTTCGCTGAAAGACCGTTATGTTCTCGGCCGTTTCTGCCATCGCCGGCACCATCTGAACTGTCGTCGCACCTGCACCAATAATGCCAACGCGCTTTCCGGTGTAGTCGAGTTCCTCCGGCCAACGGGAGGAGTGGAACAGGGGGCCCTTGAACCTATCCATGCCTGAGATTCGGGGAATCACTGGCTCGGAGATCATGCCCATGGCACTGATGAAGTATTTGCAGCGGAACGCCTCACCACCCGCTGTTCTAACCAGCCACTTTCCGCTGTCATGCTGGTAGTCGGCGCTGATGATTTCGGTATTCAACTCGATATGAGGCCACATCTCACACTTGTCGGCGACGAAGTGCATGTATTCGAGGTTTTCTTCCCGACCGGGGTAGCGCCTGGACCAGGTCCACTCCTGCAGAATCTCCTTGGAGAAAGTCAGACAGTAGTAGTAGCACTCACTGTCACTGGCTGCTCCAGGATAGTGATTCCAGGCCCAGGTGCCACCAATGTCAGTTGCCTTATCGAACACGCGGATAGACAATCCTGCCTCGCGTATATTGTGAATCAGGCAAAGACCAGCAAAACCTGCGCCGATAGCGATGACATCGTAGTCAGGCAGTTCTGCGCCTGTGGTGTTGCTCTGCTCTTGTTGGTCGGTCATCGGCGTTTTCCTGGTGACTTTTATGTTATTCAGTAAACCGGTGTTGAGGTTGAAATAATCAGTTGATCCCTAGTCGGCTGCGCACCACCGGCAGTACCTTGTTGGCCATATACTCGATTCTGCGGCTGCCATGTTCAATCGACTCTCCCGGGAGCTGTGCCCAGAAATGAATATCCTTGATCGCGGGATACTGCTCAAGCAGATTACAAAGTGCAGCTACTGCACTCTCCCCATCATGGAGTTCATAGAGGCCGCCCGTTAGGGCCGCCTCTGCATTCTCAAAGAGCGGTACCTCGTCAGGCGGACCAAAAGCGCCCCAGGCAATATACTGATTAGATTGATAGAGTGCATATTCACCGACCTCGGCAGCCTCCCTGTCCGGGTCTTCGGCAATGATCCCCCAGTGACCCGCGAAAATTGCCGCTGTTTTACCATGCCGGTCCACCGCTGCCATATAGTCGTCATGCCCGATACCGCCGGTCGACAGAAAACCGTCACCGATACTGGCAGCCCTTTCAATTGCCGGTGGCGCCATGCCGCCCATCAGGATCTTCGGCAGGGATTCCGGTTGCGGGCGAATCTTCAGGTCATCGACCTGATATCGTTTGCCGCGAACGGTGACTGATTCACCAGACCATGCCTGGCGAACGATCTCGATGCCTTCTTCCATCAGGCTGGGTCGATGGCTAAGTTTTCGTCCGAAATAGTCGAATTCGAGTTGTCTATACCCCAGGCCAACGCCGAGGTCGAATCTGCCGCCAGTCAGCAGAGAGAGGGTCGCAGCATCCTCTGCCAGACGGACAGGGTCCGCCAGCGGCAACAGCACCAGATTAGTACCAATCCTCATGGTTTTTGTCCGCTCCCCAATGGCGGCCGCAATCACCAGCGGTGAAGGTGTGTAGCCATCATCGACGAAATGGTGTTCCGTCAGCCAGACGGAGTTGAAACCAAGGGACTCTGCCCAGACTATCTGATCGAGTGACTCACGATACAGTTGTTCGAAACCGATATCCTTTTGGGGATTTCGAAAGTCGTACCAGAGACCAAAGTTGACGTTTCGCTGCATTAACCCTCACTCACTTCAGCAAGGAAAGACAGAAGTTGCTGATGATACTCTTCTTTATTCTCAAGAAAGGGTGCGTGACCACAGCCCGACATTTCGTGAAGCCTGGCGCCTTCAAGCAGTTCGGCCGCGTAGCGCCCGATATCGACTGGAACAACACCATCCTGATCACCGTGCATGATGAGTGCCGGGCACTTCAATGCCCCCATGATATTGCGCTGATCCAAAGAGGCGAGCGCGCCCAGTGCCGCATCACCCGCCGGGCTCTCTTCGAGCGCCATCTTCAGACACCAGGCTTTGGTCTCTTCGGTCACTTCCGTTGCGAAGACGCCATCGTAGTACAAGCCATGAAGAAACCCAGGGCGATCAGCGCGTAGGGCCGCGACCGTCGCGGCAACGTCTTCAGCACTGCCGCCAAAGGGAAAACCTTCGGCCTGGGTATATCTCGGGGTGGCACCGCCCGTCAACACAAGACCAGCCAACTGAGCTTCCAATTTCGCCGCCGCATCGACAACGATAGCTCCGCCCAGGGACCATCCATTCAGAACAATAGATTCGAGATTCAGTTCCTGACAGATGTTCACCAGGTCATCGCCGAGCGTGGCAATAGAAACATCGGTGAAATGCTTGTCGGACTGACCGCAACAGCGCTGATCGTAGACCAGAACCGCGAATCCCGTATCCATAAGCACCGCCACCGTGTGGTCCCACACCCGGCAGTTCATGCCGAAACCATGTGCCAACACAACGCAGGTGCGTCTAGTACCAGGATAGAACTCGTAGTAAACCCGACCTTCCGGGACTTCCAGATATGACATTGCGCTCCCTCACTTCCGACAGTTTACATCTGTTGCCACGAAATGCATGACAATCGGGCCGCGTTCGGACACAGCCCTGCATACCCTTCTCAGGATGCACCGCAATTACCGACTACCTAACCTGCTGAATCCATGTGCACGTCTCTTTGAGGAAACGGTATGGTGACGCCTTCCCTATCGAAAGCCAGCTTCAGCTGGGTGTGTGTGGCGAAGAACACTGACCAGTAGTTTTCTGATTTACACCAGGGACGAACCACAAAGTTGATGGCGCTGTCGGCGTGAGCGCAGACTTCAACCGTTGGTGCAGGATTTGAGAGAACATTTTCGTCCTGTTCTAAAACCGATTCGATCAGTTCTTTGGCTTTGATGATGTCATCGTCATAACTGATGCCAAAAGTCATGTCGACTCTACGTGTGGGCTCAACGAAAAGGTTTTTTACGCAACCGTTGGAAAGTATCCCGTTGGGTATTACGACGCGCTGATTGTCGAGTGTACGCAAAATAGTATTGAAGATCTGGATCTCGTCCACCGTGCCGGTGAATCCCTGGGCTTCTATTACATCTCCGGCGCGAAAGGGGCGGAACAGGAGTATAAGCACGCCTCCTGCGAAATTTGACAGGCTGCCCTGCAAGGCTAGTCCGACCGCAAGACCAGCGGCACCCAATAATGCAATGAGTGAAGCCGTTTCAACACCGATCATTGATGCGAAAATTATCAACAAAATGGTTTTCAATCCCATGTTGGAAAAGCTCAACAGAAATCGCTGAAGCGTGGCCTCTACTTTTGCTGCATCCATTGAAGTGTCCAGCAGATTTAGCATTCGACCGATAAACCACCAGCCTATAACCAGCACAGCCAACGCCAACATGAGCTTGGATCCGTACTGAACCACCAGGCTGAGAAGATTCTCTAGCGCACTATCTATCATTTCTATGTCCATCAAGGACCTCCCTAAAGTGAGTTGTTTTCAATCTTCAGGCATTGGGCTCATGCCGCATTTCGTCAGTTTTCTATTGAACCGGTTCTGCTTCTATTTAAGATAAGCCACTAGCACCATCCACCAACAATAATAACAAGGGTCAATATATGGACAACAAGATCGTACAGGTCATTCTCTCCATCTTTCTCCCGCCGATCGCCGTATTTTTGAAAGATGGTGTAGGCAAAGATCTCATTATCAATATCGTACTTTGCTTGCTCGGATTTGTACCAGGTGTGATTCACGCACTATGGCGTGTACTAAAGGACAGCTAGGCGCTGAACTTGATCAGGTAAATACTCAATATGGCTCGAGTCCGACCCTTTATTTGCAAGTGTCGAAGTGGGTAGGGCATCCGTAGTTATTGATGCGAAATGTTTACGATGAAATTTCTGATTCCGCAGACTGTGGTGCGTTCATGTAATCCTTGTAGTAGGTCATCTTGCCGTCTCGAACGCGGTACAGTCCGCATCCTTCAACGTCACCTTCCGGGGTTTTGGCTATCCACTGTGCCCATGCGACTTCGCCGGCGCCATCAATTTCCCGGACCACGAAGTGCATTTCCCTTGCCTTCATTTCATCGTTCATCTTGGCCATGAAGCCGGCAATGGCTTCTTTGCCTTGAAATTCGCCAAAGAACGGGTCGACAAGGACGGCGTCGTCTGTAAACAACTGAACGAGCTGTGTGTAGTCCCCGTCATCCTGAATACGCCAGAATTCTTCGATTGTTTCTTTTGCGGTTCTTTCCATGTCGTCACCTCAACTAATAAGTATACCGTTCCTTGAGAAGAGCGGTTTGAAATTCTAACAATGTGAACGATGATGATCTCACAACTTCAACCTGACTTGTTGCTTTCTGATTCCAATAGCTCCCACTGGGTCATCAGCTCGTCCAGTTGTGCTTCGGTTGTGGATGCTTTGTCGTAGGTTTCAGTCTGCTTTTCGGGCGAAAGATCAAAGAAACTGGTCTCTGCCATTCGTGAGTTCAGTTTTTCGAGTTGTTGTTCCATCTTCTCAATCTGGCCGGTGATTTTGTCCAAATCACGTTGTCGTTTTTGTATCTCTGCTTTTTGCTTCTTTCGTGTTTCGTGATCTGTGGATTCTATTTTCTGTTTAGGTTTGTCTGTGGTGCTAGCTGATGTTGTCTTTGCTTGCGTTGTCCAGTCGGCGTAGCCGCCAACATACTCCTGAACTTTCCCGCCGCCCTCGAATACCAACAAGCTGGAAACAACATTGTCCATAAAGGTTCTATCGTGACTTACCAGCAGTACTGTACCTTTGTATTCAATCAATAGTTCTTCGAGTAGTTCGAGTGTTTCAATGTCGAGATCGTTAGTGGGTTCGTCGAGGACCAGTAGATTGGTGGGTAGCGTGAATAGCTTTGCCAGCAGCAGTCTATTTTGCTCGCCTCCTGATAGTGTTCGAATCGGGGAGCGCGATTGGTCCGGGTTGAATAGGAAGTTCTGCAGATAACTAACTACATGCAGGTCTTTGCCATTCACAGAAATAAAGTCCCTGCCTTCGGCGATGTATTCGTGAACTGATTGGTTCTGGTCCAGTTGTTCGCGCGCCTGGTCGAAGTAGGCGGTCTGTAGTTTTGTACCGGTTTTTATTTTCCCTGAATCTGGTTTGATTTCGTCAAGGAGTAATTTCAACAGGGTGGATTTTCCACAACCATTCGGGCCGAGTAGCCCAATGCGGTCACCGCGTTGGATGATGAGATCCAGATCCTTGATGATCGGCTTGCCGTCGATGGCTTTGTTGACGCTGGTAACTTCCTTGACGATCTTGCCGGAACTCCTGCCACTATCAACCTGTAGCTTTAACCCTTTCAGTGAAACCCGTTGGCTACGTTCTTCTCTTAGCGCTTCGAGCGCCCGTACGCGACCTTCATTACGGGTACGTCTTGCCTTGATGCCCTGGCGTATCCAGGTTTCTTCCGCTTTAAGTTTATCGTCGAACTGTTTGTTGTGTTCTGCTTCGACTTCTCTTGCCTTGTCGCGCCGATCGATGAAATGGGTGTAGTCGCAGTTGTAGCGGGTGAGGTTACCGTGGGCTATTTCAAGGACGGAGGTCGCAACTGATTGCATAAGCTGGCGGTCGTGGCTGACAAACAGGACCGTGCCCGGGAATTCCAGTAGAAGGGACTCCAGCCATTGAATGCCGTCCAGATCCAGGTGGTTGGTCGGTTCGTCCAGAATCCACACATCTGGGTCCTGCACCAGTGACTGGGCAATGGCGACGCGCTTTAGCCAGCCCCCTGAAAGCGTGTTGAGCGGAGCGTCGGCATCGAGATTGAGTCTATCCAGTGTCGCTTCGATGCGGTGACTGATGTTCCAGCCATCTGCATGGTCGAGTGCCGCTTGTAGTTTGGCCAGTTGCTTATTCTCCGCGTCACTACCAGCCATATGGTGGGTGAGGTCATGATACTGGCTTAATGTCTCCCCGATATTCTTGAATACGCTAGATACTGCATCAAAGACTGACTGGTCGGTTCGCTCAGGCAGATCCTGCGCCAGGGTGACGAACTTCTGGTTATCCGCTCGCCAGATATTGCCGTCGTCTTCAGTGACATCGCCACTGATAAGCCCAAGCAGGGTTGATTTACCGGCACCGTTGCGACCAGTTACCGCGATTCGTTCACCAGCCTCGATGGACTGTTCTGCTTTGTCCAGGATCTGGTCAGTACCGAAGGCGAGCGAGAGGTTGTTGAAGGTAACGATGGGCATGGCGGCGCGAGTTTAACATGAACTCCAGGGGTCGGAGCCAGGTGCCAGAGTCCGACCCTTAGAAAAGAATACGGCTTCTTTTCTCATGCGCCGGCAAATATCAGAAGAATGAAAATTGTTGCAGCTCCAACTGCAGCATATCCAGCGATTCTCTTAGCTTTCCTATTCGCCGGGCTATCAAAAATGCAAAAGGGGGTGAACTGCCTGATGACGAAAACCAATAGAAAAGTATAGAGAGTAGTTGCCACCATTGAATAGGAGGTCTCAAGGATGCTGAACGCTCGGATAATGTCTCTTGCAAGATAGGCAACTGGTAGTACGGCAAAGAGAATAAAGAGAGGGTAAAAGATGGCGGCATGAACGAAGCGGGTTACTGCTTTTTGGTCGTTTAGCAACGCAATAATCTGCCCCACTATTTGCGGTCCCCGAGAATTGACATTGGTACCCTTCATAGAGATCAGCAATTGATTGCAACCCTCTGCCCCACGAGAGTTAAGTGATAGCCTGACACGGTTTTCGGAACCTTCTTCATTTCTTTCCAATACAATCGAAGAGATGCCATCTTCTATCTCTGAGTGTTTGTATTCCGTCACAGAACTAAATATCTGCTTTTCGGGTTTCCTTTTTCTATTTAGTCTCCCCTGTGCCCATAGTTTTGCTGGCTTATTGCGTCTCCCTGATAGCGTGAGAGTAGTTGAACCTTCAATTTCATCAGTCAGGCATTGTTCTAATTTCTGTAGTAAGCCCAGGTCAACATCACAGGCTCCTACTGCTCTTTTTACTTCATAGTGTTCCATGAAACCATTTTACTCTATCTGTGTGTCTGCACCCGGAAGTTATCGAGAAGATTCTGAGTGGCGAGATACATGGTAACCAATGCAGAAACGTGGTTAATTCTTTCTCTAATCTAGTTTTGCCAAATTATTAATGGATATAGAAATGACGAGTGTGAATAGTCGACGGATCTTGGCCGTGATTTACCTGGGGTTAGTTTTTTTTTGGGGACCTTTAAGCCTGGGTCAAACTACGGACATGCCAGATATTACATTCTCACTTGCCCAGGCCGATTCGGGGAAGGATGCCTATACTCAGCATTGTGCGGGCTGCCACGGGGAAAATCTCGAAGGGAGAGGATTCGCAGCACAACTCTCGGGTGAGCGATTTAGCGAGCAATGGAAAGGTCGTTCCGCGGCTGTTTTGTCCTCTTATATTCGAAGCATGCCAATGGCGCCTGTTGGCAATCCGGGGAGCCTTTCGGATGAAACCTACACGAATATTCTTGCCTTCCTTCTACAGGCCAATGGATTGAAAGCTGGAAAAAAAGAGCTGCCTGAGGATGTGGATGTTCTGCGAGAATTCGCTATTCCCCTGGCTGAAGATGATCTCGCAGACCCGAACCTGAATGTCGCTGGCGAGCCATCTGAATCCAACCTGCTCAGGAATCTGCCCAGTTTGAGTCATGAGATGCTTGAGAACCCTGCTCCTGAAGACTGGGTTAACTGGCGACGCACCTACGATGGCAAGGGATTCACACCCTTGCGCCAGATCAACAAGGAAAATGTTTCTAAATTGAAAGTAGCCTGGAGTGCACCACTTAGAGGCGGAGAAAACATGCCTTCACCTCTGGTGCATCAGGGCGTCATGTTTTTTCACACTTTTCCGGATACAGTTCTTGCTCTGGATGCTTCTAACGGTAATGTTCTGTGGCGTTATCAGCATGACCATGAACTTAGGTTCAGTAAGAAGAATGGGATTGCATTAGCTGGCGACAAGGTCCTGGTTCCAACATCGGACCTGCACCTCATCGCTCTTAATGCCCGGACCGGAAAATTGATCTGGGATCATGCCATAGCAACTGATTCGCCAAAGAGTGAGCTCTATCAGTTGCGAAGCGCGCCCCTGGTCGCAGGCAATAAGGTAATTCAGGGAATAACCTCATTTTTTATGCCCAAAGGCAGTTTCATTGTTGCAGTGGACATAGATTCAGGTGAGGAAGTCTGGCGGTTCAACACGATCGCGAGACCCGGTGAAACAGGCGGTAATACCTGGAATGATCTACCCCTTGATCAACGTAATGGTGGTTCTGTCTGGGTACCGGGAACCTACGATGCTGATTTGAACCTTGTCTATTTTGGCCCTGCACCAACCTATGATACGGGGCCTTTATTGCATGCTATCGACAAAGAAGGTGTGAGTAATGATGCGCTGTTTACCAACACAACGGTTGCTTTAAACCCTGACACGGGTGAACTCGTTTGGTACTACCAACACCTGGCCAACGATCAGTGGGATTTGGACTGGGCATTTGAGCGTCAGATCGTCCATCTGCCGTTCGGAGGTGAGACCCGTAAGGCAGTGCTGACCACTGGGAAAATGGCGATTATTGAAGCGCTTGATGCAGCGACAGGAGAATACCTCTTCTCCATCGATTTAGGTTTGCAAAATGTAGTGACAGCAATCGACCCCAAAACGGGTGCCAAGACCATCAACCCCGCCGCCATACCTGATCTAACCCAGACCCGCCTCATTTGTCCTATTGCCTTTGGTGCCAGGAGCTGGCCACCGACATCTTTCAATCCGCGATCCAAGTACCTGTATCTGCCACTCAGCGAAGGTTGCATGACCGGTGGTCCAGACGGATTCAGGGGATTGCTTAGCAGCGGCATTGGTATCGGCTGGGCACCGCATCCGGCCAGTAGTGATGGCAACATGGGTAGGCTGCAGGCCGTTAATCTCGAGACAAGACAACTGGCGTGGAGTTTTCGTCAGCCAACACCCCTGGTGAGCGCTGTCCTCGCTACCGGAGGTGGGCTGGTGTTCGTGGGAGATCTTGATCCTTCATTGAAGGCCTTTGATGACATCAGTGGCGAATTACTCTGGCAGACAAAGCTCGATGCCATACCCGGTTCGAATGTTATGTCCTATAGCGTTGATGGAAAACAATACATCGCGATTGTTGTGGGGCAAATCAATAATGTTGTTAGGGATTGGAAACGCACATACAACCTGTTTGCACCGGACCTGGGACTTCCTCAGATTGACTGGAGCAAAGAGGCGGGGCCCGCAATTACTGTGTTTTCGGTTGATGGGACTGCTGAGTAAATTAGAGCAGAGAGAACCTGTTACTCTAGGTAGTTCAATTTCTAACAATAAGAAGGAGACTTTGTTTTGGCTAGTATGGAAGACATCCTCAAGAAATTTCCGCTGGATGAAGACCGGTTGCAACAGCTTTACGAGCTCCAATCAGAATGTGCGATTGTCTGGGAGACTAAAGACCATTGGCCCGTAGGTGTAATGCACCGCTACCTGTGGCACGACGGAAAGATCTGGGCAACCTGTTCTGGTCTGCGTCACCGTGTTAAGGCACTGCAAAGAAACCCAAAAAGCTCGGTGATCATAACTGGACTTGGAACAGAACTCGGACCAGTCGATACGACTGTGACCATCAAGACCACAGCCGTGGTTCACTCTGATCGCGAAACCAAGGATTGGTTCTATCTGGCGATGGGAGAGCGCAGGAATCCGAACGATCAGGAACGTGCGCTAGCAATGGCGAAGAACTTCGATACGCCGAATCGCATTGTCCTGGAACTCACACCACATAAGATAATCAGTTACGATGGGCGAAAGCTTGCGGCGGCCATGGCTGATGGCACGTTGGATGACTAGGTGGCGGTGGAAAAAGTCACACGCTTTCGAATTCTAATAATAAGAAGGAGACATTGTTATGGCGAGCATGGAAGACATCCTCAAAAAATTTCCTCTGGATGAAGACCGATTACAACGGCTATACGAGCTGCAGACGGAATGTGCGATTGTCTGGGAGACTGAAGACCATTGGCCCGTAGGTGTAATGCATCGCTACCTGTGGCGTGACGGAAAGATGTGGGCAACCTGCTCTGGTCTGCGTCACCGTGTGAAGGCACTGCAAAGAAACCCAAAAAGCTCGGTGATTATCACCGGACTTGGAACAGAACTTGGACCGGTCGATACAACCGTGACCATCAAGACCACAGCGGTGATTCACTCCGATCGCGAAACCAAGGATTGGTTCTATCTGGCGATGGGTGAACGCATGAATCCGAACAGTCAGGAACGAGCTGTAGCACTGGCGAATAACTTCGATACGCCGAATCGAATTGTCCTCGAACTCACACCGCATAAGATCATCAGCTACGACGGGCGAAAGCTTGCGGCGGCCATGGCTGACGGCACGTTGGATGACTAGGTGGCGGTAGGGAAATGCCACTCGCTTGTACCGTTATATCACGAGACCAGCGATTTCTGGCCGCACCTATCACTGGCGAGCAATGGTAATGTGCTTGTCGCACTGAAGACCCCTTAATGCGCTCACTCCCCCCTTCCGGGGGGGGATGATCTACCACCAAAAAACAGATAATAGCGGCGGCGATTTCGTGACATCGCCGTGGCTGGCTATACCAGCAAATATCTGAATAAACAAAAGGTGGTAACTCATAGTGACAACACGATTTCGAATACTGATTCTCTCTCTTTTACTTACATTGGCCGCCTGTGGCCATGACGGCGGAGTCAATGCTCCCCCGGTAACAGAGGCACCAGTTGCAAGTGGCGACAGTGACTCCGGTGGGGAAGGAAGCGATGACGCCTCAGGTGAAGATGATACAACTGAAGAGACCGTCGAAATTGTTGCCTCTCTGGGGCTAATCAACGGTGCAGACGTCAGCATCACCACACCAGATGGTACCGCCTTAGAAGGGGCGGTCGGTGCACTGGATGAGACAGGCAAAGTCACCATCTCTCACGATGGCAGCTACACAGGCCCCATCGTTGTATCCATAGTTGGGAATGATACCGCGACATACTTTGATGAGTCCGCAGGTTCAAATCTACCAATGCCGTCAACGGTTTCACTTCGAGCCTATGCACCTGCGATGGTCGCTGAAATCGGCGTCACTATTCTCACTGAGCTTGCTGCACAGGTTGCGGCTGAGGTAGGCAGCGATATTTCTGCCGCCGATATCGAAACGATCAACAATTCAATTCGTGATACTTTTGCGCCGGATCTTTCTGACATTCTTGCGCCTCCTGCTATTGTCAGTGAGGCCAACTTTACCGACCAATCCTTGTCAAATGATGATGCTGGCATCTACGCATTGACGCTGGCAGGTCTCGCCACACTCTCAGCAGTCGATGCCTCACCAGCCCTGGCCATACTCGAGCAACTGACAGCCGATCTCGCAGACGGCGACATAGACGGCAATGGCCTATCAGGAGCATTGAGCGATCTGGATTACACACCTGAAGATTTCGGCTCACTCCTAAGCGGCGCGATTCAGACTGCAGCAGCGATACTCGCAGACGCAGACCTCGTAGCTACCGCCAACAGCATCTCGATTACCATTGATGCGAATATTCTTGAGAGCGTCATTGATGCCGGCGTTCCCCTGCCCGACAGTGTAGCCGACCGTATTACCGATTTTGTTTCAGGGGGTACCGACGGAGGTGTCGACATTTCGGGCGACTTCGATCTGACCATCTCTGGCGAGATTATCACCTTGGGCGTAGGTGCTGCCTTCGACCTGACAATCAACAATATTGTTGCACCGTCACCTGATGATACGACGGAAGTGAAAAAGGTTATCGAAGACACTGTTTCCGGTCTTAATAATATCACCGAGCTAACAGTCACAATTGTCAAGAACACCGAAACACAGGTGACCTTCGATGTTTCATTTTCTGCGACACAGTCTGGTCTCGATGTAACCCTCAACCTCAGATATGACTACGTGAAAGCTGGCACAACAGGTGACGATACGGCAAGCGGTGACTCATCGCAGGGTGAAACTGACAATACCGGCGATACATCCGCAGACGACATTGCAGCACTGGGCAAGGTATGTTTCTTCGGTGGTGAACCGATTGCAGTTGAGATTCCTGATGCACTATCCGGTGTATGGCATGTCACCTACTCTGAGTCGAGTGCCGGTGCACCATACTCTGATGGGGAACTAGCTCACTTCACCATCAACGACGATGGTAAAGGCACGATGGATATCAACCGTCAGACGATTCTGATGACGCCGGTTAAGTGTGGCAGCAATGAGCATGAAGCTATCTGGAAAGATAGCCAGAACAATGTCATCTACTCCTTGAGCTCTTTGGTGACCGGTTTCAATGAAATTAACGTTAACAGTGCAACAGACGGTAGCTTCCTGGGTCAGTTTGCCAATCCAGAATAGCTGCTCGAATGATATTCATTTTACGCCGGCCTAGAGTCGGCGTTTTTTTCAGGTGAAGCAAATGTTGCGGTTGTTTCCACGCTGGACGAAGTGAACAGCGTGTCCGGCAGGGCAGAATTGTTGTGGGCGGGCCATAGGTGAGTCGTAAATGGGGTATTTTGTATATGAAGTAAGCGACCACAGCGGTGATTCACTCCGATCGCGAAACCAAGGATTGGTTCTATCTGGCGATGGGTGAACGCATGAATCCGAAAAGCCCTGAAAGAGCTCTAGCACTGGCGAATAACTTCGATACGCCTAATCGAATTGTCCTCGAACTCACACCGCATAAGATCATCAGCTATGATGGGCGAAAGCTTGCGGCGACCATGGCTGACGGCACGTTGGATGACTAGATGGGGGTCGCCAGACACTTGGCGGATGACATAGGGGTTTGAAGTGGGGCGAGCGTAGAATGCGCTTTACCTCAACTCCCAGATTCGATGACAATGGATAGATAACAATTTTCAATTAGAGCAGGTACCAAAGATGACCGAGTTTGGCGCACTTATGTTTCCAACGGAATATGCCATCCAACCCGCAGAGCTGGCACAAGCAATTGAGTCACGTAATCTGGATTCGATATTCTTCCCGGAACACACACATATCCCAGCAGATCGTCGAACACCCTATCCCGTAGGGGGAGATCTACCCAGGGAATATATCAACACCTACGATCCCTTTGTTGCATTAAGTGCCTGCGCCGCAGTGACCAACCGAATCAAGCTGGGTACTGGCATTTGTCTGATTGTAGAGCGAGATGTCATCACCTTGGCTAAAGAAACCGCAACGCTGGATCGCATGTCGGGTGGGCGACTTATACTGGGCATTGGTGCCGGGTGGCTGGGTGAAGAAATGGAAAACCATGGCGTAGATTTCAACAAACGCTGGCAGGTGACCCGAGAAAAGGTGCTTGCTTTACGTCAATTATGGACGCAAGAGGCCGCAGAATATCACGGAGAATTTGTGGACTTTGACCCGGTCTGGTCGAATCCGAAGCCAGTGCAACCCAATGGACCACAGATCTGGATGGGCGCGACTTCAAAATGGAGCTTTGATCGCATCGCTGAGTACTGTGATGGTTGGTTACCCGCCGCACACCTAACGGAAGGTCTTCTACCTGAAATTGAAGCTGCGATGAATAACCGAGGTCGTAAGATGAGTGAGTTGACACTTTCGCTGTTTGCTAGTCCGCCCGATGAAGAATTCATCACGCAAAAGAAGGAAGAGGGGTTTACACATTTTGTCTTTGGCCTGCCAGCAGCAGGTCCTGATGAGGTGCTGCCCATATTGGATCAATATGCTGCACTGGCTGAAAAAATGCGTTAGTTGGATTTTTGCAGTATGAGATCATCAGGCATCAAGCAAACTAAGTTAAAACGACTTTGCGACATTAACCTTAAACGTGGGCCACATTAGCAATCAACCACATTCACGAATCAGCCAGTTGAATCCGCTCCAGCCTCTCTTCTTCTTCGGCAATCGCAGCACTTATCTCGGTAAGCACCGCATCAACATCGGCAGCCTGTGTCTCTTCTTCATATTGCCCCGTGAGTTCTATTTCCGGGTGTAAGTCGCCTGCTTCATAGAGCGCCCAGATCTCCTGTGCGAATCTGCTTTCCAGTAACTCGGGTGCAAACTGCCCGTAATAGCTCGTGAGGTTATTAACATCCCGCATAAGCATTGATTGCGCATGATTGTTCGCCGCCGCGTCCACAGCCTGAGGCAGGTCGATGATGACAGGGCCATATTCGTCAACCAGCACATTGAATTCAGACAGGTCGCCATGTACCAGTCCAGCGCAGAGCATCCGCACTACATAAATCATGACTACCGCGTGATCCTCGAGAGCCTGCTCGGCCGACATGGTGACATCACCAAGCCTCGGGGCAACGTCTCCATCACTATCGCAAATAAGCTCCATCAGAAGCACACCATCGATACAGCCATAGGGCGTGGGCACTCTTACACCGGCACTGGCGAGCTTGTACAGGGCATCGACTTCAGCATTTTGCCAAATGGCTTCTGTTTGCTTTCGGCCGTATTTTGAACCCTTCTCCATGGCTCGTCCGCGACGACTGTTTCGTACCTTCCTACCTTCCTGGTAATTGACCGCCTGCTTGAAGCTGCGCTTCATGGCCTCTTTGTAGACCTTCGCGCAGCGTATTTCTGACCCACATCGAACTACGAAGACGTCAGCCTCTTTACCGCTCATCAGTCGACTAATGACGGCGTCAACAATGCCATCATCTATCAGCGGTTGGATGCGTTTTGGGATTTTCATGCGGCCTTTTACCTGATTCTCCAGCTGGAGGGAACAGTTAACCGCTATTTTTCAGCCGAAAATGTGGTTTATTCTTCTTATACTCTTCTTGTTTTGGCGGCTAAGTTTGTCCGAGCCAGGATTTGGCGTCGGCCTTCTCAGCTCTACGAAAAGCATCACGCACTTCAGCGACGATTGGCTCTGGCAGTGCTCCTTTCGCCGCGATTTCCAGATTCCGCTCTATGTTGGCTGGCTTTGTGGTGCCGACGATTGCCGTGGTGACACCTGGCATCGAAGGCGTGAATCGCAGGGCAATCTCGGACCAGGCTACCCCAGCATCGCCTGAAAAACCTAGATCTGCCGGTGTGATTCCCATCTTAGCCAGTCGCTCGGAATAGGTGCGCACATAGTCGACATAGATTCCCTGTTGTTCTGATGATTCTTTCCAGGCCGCGTTAGCGATCGGACGCTTTGCCAACACACCCACGTTGTTGCGCTTGGCTTCGACTAGGGCGCCATCTGCGTTCGCCTGATCGCAGATATTGACTGAGGTCTCGATTACGGCCACATCGTCGAGACCCGCAGCATATACAGCCGCCTCGTTATCACCCGAATAACCGACAAAGCGAACTTTCCCGGCACTGCGTGCCGCAATGAGAGCGCCAAGTGCTTCGCCTTCTTTCAGCGTCTCCAGATCGCAGGAATGCAGTAGCATGACATCGATATGATCTGTTTTGAGGCGCTGAAGGGACCTATCTATAGTCTGTTCAATGGCCTGAGCGGACCAGGCCTCACCATCAAGATCATCAAATGCCTGGCCGCACTTTGAGACCAGCACATAGTCATCTCTGCGATGGCCCACAGCCTCGCCGATTGCCTCTTCAGAGCCAAAATAACCTGCCGCCGTATCGATCAGGTTTACCCCTCTGTCGAGCAGTGGATTTAGAATTTCTGCGACCTGCTGGCGATCTGTCGCGAGAAAACCAACTGGACCTCCTCCAAATCCGAGCACGGAGACCTCAAAGCCCGTCTTGCCGAAAATACGCCGTTCCATTTGGTCTACCCTATTTAGTGTCAGTTTCTATTGGTCTGATGGAGCTATTTTTATTTCCAGCGTCTAAAACGCTTTAGTCGGACCCAGGCTGGTATACGAGGTCATCTGTCGAGTGGAGACCTTGTGTATAACCAAGCCCTGGAGGCTGCCAGGTTTCGTTGACTTTCACCACCAGATCCATGTCATGCATGACCACACGACTGGTAAAGCGCCATTCGTCATCGCGTCGCTCGAATCGATCAACATACCGGCCACCCCAGCGATAGTCCGTATCAACTTCACCATTTTCACCAGGAGCGCGGTGGTTTGCATAGGCATAGGCCTCGCCTTCGGCAGTGTCACCTTCGACTTCGACCCAGATATTTGACGTCAAGTGCTGTGTTATTTTGAATTGTGAGAGTCCTATCATGATGTTATGTACGAAGTCGTCTCGGAGTTCTTGCCGCCTTGTGGTAATCAGCGCATCCTCGTGGAAACAGCCACGCAGCAATTCCGCATCCAGCCGGTCAACACCCCGAGCGTAGCGAAGGTAGAGTTTGCGTAAATCACGTTCATCCATTAATAGTTGAAGCGCTGCCTGATCGATTTTTGACATTCATTTCACTTCTGTTCGGTATTGAATTCAGATATTACTATTTTTGGTGGTTGCAACAATATGCATTCGACTCAACTATTCTGACATCTACAAATGTGGATGGTGGCTGTTTCGGCTTATTGTGCCGTGCACTGGCAACAGTTCGACTGTCTTCTGAAACTGATGCCGAGCTCTTTACGTTTCGAGCACAAAGGAAAGGGAGGGTACTTTTTACTCCCAGCATCGAAAACGCTCTAGTCAGTCGCCTCATAACAACTGAAGTTAAAGAACGTCTCACTGTTGATGAAATTCAGATTAAGTAGTCGTAGCGCGTCTGGCGGCGCCTCAATCTTCAGTGTTGCCTCACCGTTCCAGGTTCCTCCGACGAGGTCAGAGAGCGTGTTCCGGTTCAGCCAAACCTGTGATTTTGCTGCCAGAGTTGAATGCAGCGTCTGACTGGCGCTGCCGATAACGGCGCCATCGCTGTCATACAGCGTACCCTTGATGTTATTGAGATCTACGGTTCCTGAATTGATAAAGCGAACAAAGGTGAGATCCGACGAATCGAACCCTTCGATATTGTGTACCTGGTCCTGACGCACACAGTTAGTATTGCTGATGAGACCTGATGGGCTTTGAAGTTTAGTCATCAGCTCAAACGTATCAGTGCCGCTGACTTCGAAAACTGCCGGTCCGGACCACGGAGTTACACCAAATACAGATTCGAGATAACTCGATGAGACTATAAGTCGCCCTTTTGGTGGAATCAGCCCTTCATGAAGAAACTGATTGGCACTCCCGAGTCGCTCTCCGGTTCCGCTGTATAGGGTCCCACTGAATTGCTGTGCGGTATCAGAGGTATTGACAAGATGGGTCAACGAAACATTGGCGCTACTGGAGGTTGTTTGCAGGTAGGTGGTTGCTGAGTCCGAATTTTCGAAGCAGGAAAAGTTGAAAAATGTTTCCTCATTAACAAAGTTGAGATTGAGGAGTTTCAAACCTTCCTGCCCTACGACTTCAAGCATCGCTTCCCCATTCCACTCGCTGCCAACCAGACTTGCCAGGTTGTCTCGATTGATCCAGACCTGAGCTTTTGCCGCAAGTAAGCTGAACAACTCAGTGTTTTCCTGCCCGATTACTTCACCATCGATATCGTAGAGAGTCCCCTTTATGGAGGCGATGTCGCTACCCGATGTGTTGATAAAGCGGACAAAGGTCTTGTTTGGTGAATCGAAGCCTTCGATGTTGAGAACCCGATCTCCGGTAACACAATTTGTGTTGCTGACAAGCCCACTTGGACTACGAAGTTTTGCCAGTAGCTGAAAGTTAGCCTCGCCTGTGACTTCCAGCATTGCTGGTCCTGACCACGCTTCTACATCAAAAACAGTTTCGATGTCAGCAGAGCTGAGCACGAGACGCTCGTTGGTTGAAACCGGGCTAATTGAAAGTGACTGACTGGCCGTTCCCAGCTGCTCGCCCGAACCGGCATACAGTGTTGCCGTGAAGGATTGTGCGGCACTGGAGGAATTGACAATATGAAGGCTAGTAATATTGGCTGCACTAGAGGTCGTCTGCAAATAGTCTGTTGCAGTATAGAGAGGCCCTAGTGCATAGCGGAAGACACCACCACCTTGAGTTCCGGCGTATATCACCCTGTCATTGATCGCTAGGGCATTCACGGCCCGATTCTCAAGCCCTGCTAATCCAGATGGAAATTCGTCCCAGGTGTTACCTTCATCTGCTGAAACGTAGATCCCGCTGTAGAGTTCTGCTGCGAACAGCCGACCATCAGTCGGATGGCGGACGATATCTGTGATAAACGGTTCGAAACCCAAACCCGTCGTGAATGGTCCCGACCAGGTTGCCCCTCCATCCGTGCTGCGATAAATCCCGGCGCTATTGGCTCCCCACAACGCACCAGCTATGACGGTTCCTGTGGCATCTACATCAATGGCACCAAAATTTCCGTTGGCGAGAACTTCGTTGAAAACTTCACCGCCATCGGTTGATCGAATAACGGCGCCGAGCAGGTCGTCGTCGCCGACATCGGGGTCTGAAGACGCGATATATAACGTATCTTCATCGGTTGGATGTACTGTCAGGTCGCGAACGTAGCGAGCATCCAGAAGAGTGCCAACACTGAGCTCGCTGAACGATTTGCCACCGTCTGTTGATTTCAGAATGACTGGTCCGTCTGCGGCTTCAAAGCCTCGGCTCACGGTGACCCCGGCATAAACGATTTCAGGGTTTGAAGGGGCGAAGACAATGTGACTGATCTGATGTTCGTCCCCAGGGTGGGTGTAAACCAGGTCGAAATCCTTGCCGCCATTCATGGACCGGTAAAGTTCTCCATTGTATTGAGCTGATTGCATGATGATGCTTGCAGAACCGGGGTGTGCAGCAACAGCGGCGCCTTCAAAGATGCTGCCTGCATCTCCGCGCGCGAGCCCGGACCAACCATTACCATATTCGTTCGATTTGAAAACACCGCTTTTTGCGGCAGCAATCACCCCGGTACCTTTGCCAGGTAAGGTCGCGATCTCGTAAATAACTGCGCCGCTAAACCCATTGCTGGCATCAGTCCAGTTCTGGCCACTATCCTCAGATCGAAACAGCCCCCCTCCATAGTTATTGGCGAAAACAACTTCCGGGTCGTCAGGGTCAACGATCAAATCAATAGGAATCCCGGCATTGATTCCCAGTGGACCGTAGCCTCGACTACCGTCTTTGGTATACACCGACCATGTTTCGCCGCCATCAGTCGAGTGATAGACGGCATTTTCGAAGGCAGCAAATATTACTGATGGATTCGACGGAGAAAAATTGACCGCCGAAATAGGGCCATTCATCAGTGCGGGTTCAACTCGTTGCCAACTGCTACCGGCGTTTTCAGTTCGGTACAAACCACCACCTCCACTGGCAGTCCCTTGGCAGGCATCGACGCCAACGGCACCGGCGAAAAGAATTTCAGGATTGGTTGGGTGCATACGCAGTGAACCGAGATACAGATCCTCTATACCCTGATTGACTGCAGTCCAGCTTGTTCCACCATCAGTACTTTTTAGGATTCCTTCGCCCCCAATTAGACCAGCATCGCAGTCACTATTGTTTGCTTCGATATCGAATATCCCAGTCGACAGGTAAAGGGTGTCGGTATCGTCTGGATTGATCACAAGATAGCGTGCCAGGTTTTCTCCATCCCAGATGGTTGACCAGCTATCGCCACCATCTGTCGATTTAAAAACTCGCCCCAGTACCTTGGAAAATGTCGCGCCGATTGAGCCCGTACTAAGCTGCGCCTGCGCATAGATGATGTTTGAGTCAACGGGATCGATGGAAAATCCGCGGAATACCAGCGATGTATCCTCAAAATCCGTGTGATCGGCACTGATGCCATTTACTTTTCTGCCCCAACTCTCGCCACCATTTGTACTTTTGAAAATACCGAAGGCACCGCTACTGCTGTTACTACCGGCCCAAAGGGTTGAGGGATTGTTTTGATCTATGGTCAGGCTGAATATATTGACTTCATCGCCTGTGGGCCCGCTGTTGACATCAATACCGGTGTTTTTCTTTACCCAGGTTTGACCGCCATCAATACTTTTCAGCACTCCGGCAAAGTTGTCAGTCAGGTACATGGTCTGTTTGTCATCGGGATCGATGCGGACGTCGTACCCAAGACCACCTAGTGGCCCACCAGTACCCTCCCAAGACTGCGCATGCACGGCTAGTGGGGCGGCGAGGATGCAGATGAGTGCGCAGATGCTGAATGATCTTGTCATAAACTACTTCTCGATGGTCCTGTTGATCGAAGACATTGTCACGGGCGTTGCTGCCTTCAGAGACATCCAGTGGCTGAAGTGTTCGAAGTACAGCAATTCTACAGAAATAGCGGCACTGGCGGCGCCATTCAGCTCAAATTCGTAGTGGCTGATATCTGAATCGTTTGCTGCAATGCGGTTGTCCGACTCAATAAGACTGGGCCGCCAGAAAGGCGCTGGATAGACAGGCTTGAAATGCTGCTTTCGACTACCCCGATAGTTAGGGATCTCTTTGAGCACCCTCGCATAAGCTTTACCCGGCAGACTGCGGTATTGGGTATCCGCCCATGTGGGCACCGTTGACCCGGAAATCTGTCTAAGCATGCCGGAGGGTGTCTGTACAGAGACGATAAGTAACAGATGTCTTAAGGGGGACCCTGAAGGCACATGATGACCCGTTCCGGTATTAGACACCGTAATATCGACTGAAAGGTGATCATCGTTGAATTCAGCATCCGTCTTTAGGGAGATGGCCTTCGTCAGCAGGGAACTGATCGAAAAGTCATGGGAGGAAAGTGTCTGTGGGTCTCTTTTCAGACCGCCGTCATCAGGATTAGCGAGATAGACTTCCGAGGTCTTCATATGGCAATCCTGGCATGTCGTCCCTGTTTTGGCGTAGCTGCTGTCACGCCATTCGCTGAAAGTTGAATACACCTCTGTTCGCCAGAAATTCCCCTGGTGACAGGAAGCACAATATTCGCTTTCTTGATAAAGCGGTTCGTATGTGTCTGATCGTTCCCAGATATCATCAATTGGGCCGAAGAAGATGTGATCCTTCTCGGGTGTCAGCAATTGGATTCTTTCAACCCCAAGGCGCTGGCTGTCGAGTCCGACGACATCTTTAATCTTGTGGCAAAAGTCGCAACCTATCGGCTTATTACTTCCCTGTGGTTGATGGCAGAGAGCGCATTGCTTCCCAGTGTCACCAAAATCTTTCATGGCGACTTCACGTACTGAGCCAAAGAGTGGATTGGTATGTGAACGACCGTGACCACTGGCAATCCATTCTCTCGTTAATCGTGTGTGACAGTTTTCACAGGGCTCAGTATCGGGATGCCGGGGTGCGCCTTCCTGGCGAGTGGAGTACAGCCATTCGTATTCCCCATGATGCTGAGGTGCCCGTCGGAGTGTGATAGAGAAACCTTCGGCAGGCAGCCCTATGCCGCCTATATAGAAGCCCTGCTGCCAAGCGGTAATGGCGCTTTGTGAGCCTTCAGAATCAAGGCAGTAGCGACCGTTCTGGTCACTGACGGTAGTGACTTTGGTGTTCTGAAATCGAACTCGAGCACCCTGAATAGGTTGAGTCGCCGTGTCGAGGATCAAGCCACAGTAGGTATCTGCATTTGTCTCGGTTAGCGGTAATAGAAACAGGATGAGCAGTCGGTATATGTGTTTCCGTGGTATTGGTGTCATCTCTATCAGAAAGGCATAGTATCTAGTCATTGGGGATAGTTGCATATTCCGGTCATCGTGAACACCAAATCCGTTTTATCGTGAACACCCAATCCGCTCCATCGTGAACACCCAATCCGGTCCATCGTGAACACTTTGGCTGATTTTCCGGATTAGGTGTTCACGAAGCCGGATTCCTAC
>JABHYO010000006.1 GCA_018656865.1 Gammaproteobacteria bacterium
GGGCAGCCGCGCTTATAGCCTCGACAGTAATGGTTTCAACAACCAGTGTTCGCCCCCTGTCGGCAAACCCAAAGTGCTGACGATGCGAGTCTTCAAATGCCTGGGTGATCGTTGCCAGGTCACCGGATACAACGGGAAGTGCCGTGTCTGTTCCCTCGTATCGAACATGCACCCCACGGATATATGTAACCGCTGCTTCCTGAAGATCCTGATCCAGCAGTTCCCGCAGGGCATCGTTCTCCATCGCCCGATATCGTATCTCGAGTTCAGACAGTGCCTCCTCGGAAAGTCGCACTTCAATTGTTTCCTCACGCAGAGCACGCGTGTCAGCCAGTCCCATGCCATAGGCAGACAGCACGCCTGCAAAAGGGTGGATGAACACGGATTCAATCCCAAGTGAGTCAGCAACGAGACAGGCGTGTTGGCCGCCCGCACCACCAAAGCAGCAAAGTGCGTACTCGGTGACATCATAGCCCCGCTGAACGGAAATCTCCTTGATGGCATTGGCCATATTCTCAATGGCGATGGTCAGAAATCCATCAGCAACCTGCTCCGGAGTACGGCCATCACCAATACGCTCCGCCAGTTCTGCGAAACCCGCACGAGCAACCGCCCCATCGAGAGGCTGGTTAGCCCCCGGCCCAAAGACCTGGGGGAAGTGATCGGGTTGAATTGTGCCCAGCATGACGTTGCAGTCCGTCACGGTTAACGGACCGCCGCGCCGATAACAAGCAGGACCAGGGTTGGCTGCAGCGCTTTCAGGACCAACCCGATAACGTGAACCATCAAAGGTCAGAATGGATCCGCCCCCGGCTGCAACTGTGTGTATGCGCATCATCGGCGCTCGAATACGAACGCCCGAAATCTGGGTCTCGAATGCTCGCTCGAATTCACCCGCATAGTGCGAAACATCGGTAGATGTACCGCCCATATCAAACCCAATAAGTTTGTGTAGTCCGGCCGCCCTTGCTGTGTTGACCATGCCAACAACACCACCCGCAGGACCAGATAGAATGGCGTCCTTGCCTTGAAATTTCCAGGCATCGGTCAGACCGCCATTCGACTGCATGAACATCAGCCGGGTATCCTGAACCTCAGCCGCCACCTGATCGACATAGCGTCGCAAAACGGGCGACAGGTATGCATCAAGGACTGTCGTGTCACCTCGACCAACCAATTTCATCAACGGACTGACTTCGTGACTAACAGAGACCTGGGAAAACCCCAGGGCCAGAGCGATATCCTTGAGCCGAACTTCATGGGCTGCATAGCGATAGCCATGCATCAGAACGATAGCGACCGATTTGAAGCCCTCATCAAAAGCATCCTGCATAGCCAGGTGCGCCTGCTGCTCATCCAGTGACTGCAGTACCTCGCCCTGTGCACTTATTCTCTCTTCAACCTCAATCACCCGTTCATGCAGCAACTCGGGCAATTGGATATTGAGATCGAATAGTCTCGGACGGTTCTGATAACCGATGCGGAGTGCATCGCCAAAACCCTTTGTCGTCACCAATAGCGTGCGATCACCCTTTCGTTCCAGCAATGCGTTGGTGGCGACGGTGGTCCCCATCTTGACGGCTTCGATCTGGTCAGCCGGCACCGGGGCTTCAGCGCCGACATTGAGCAGGTCGCGAATACCCTGGATGGCAGCGTCGGGGTACTGTTCCGGATTTTCGGACAGCAGTTTGTGGATAACCAGCGATCCATCGGGCCGCCGGGCCACGACATCCGTAAAGGTGCCGCCCCGGTCGATCCAAAATTGCCATCGCGACAACGGTTCCTTATTCGCTTCCGGATTCATCCCAGCTACTCCAATCGTCGATTCCCCTTTTTCTACACAACATATTGATTGCGTTCATCAGACAGGTCACTTTGATATTCAACGAATACCACTTCAAATCCATTTGATCAATGTAGTATATATTGGACCAGTGTGGTTCTTCCGCACTGTCCTTGCAGCGGCATACATCGGTATCGGTTAAAGTAGCTTCACGCACTGTTGGAGTCCTCCTGAAATGCCATTTCCCAATCTGCTCGCGCTTCTCTTCTTTCTTTGCTTCAGCTCTTTTTCAAATGCTGAACCTCCTGGCGACAAGAACGACGAGATGAGCGTTCTCGTCAGTGCTGACTGGCTGAATCGACATCTCGATGACCCCGATCTGGTGGTTCTTGATTGCAGCATCATAGTCACGCAGGAGGAAGACGGCACCATGCAGAACCTGACTGGCCGATCCAGCTATGACTCGGGTCACATTCCTTCTGCAGGATTCGCCGATTTGCTGGAAGACCTGTCCGATACTGACAGTCCGTATCTGTTCAAACCACCAACACCGGAACAGTTCGCAGCCGCTATGAGCGCCCTGGGTGTTGGTGATGAAACTCGAGTGGTGCTTTACGACAATTCCAATTCTGCCTGGGCTGCCCGGGTCTGGTGGATGCTCCGCTGGATCGGTTTCGACAACGCAGCCCTCCTGGACGGAGGCCTTAACGCCTGGAAAGCTCAAAATCTGCCGCTCTCAACCGATGCGCCAACAAGACCGGTAAGGGAGCTCAGCATTGCGATCAGACCTGAACTTATCGCAGACCGGGATGAGGTCTTAGCAGCAATCAATGACGATAGTACGCGCATCATAGATGCCTTACCGGGTGCGCATTATCGCGGTGATTTTGCAATGTATGCCAGACCCGGACACATCGTCAGTGCCGAAAATCGCTCTATCGCATTGCTACAAGACGAAAACGGTCGTTATCGAACCGAGAAGGAACTCGCAACGATGTTCACCGGGGATCGCAATACTCGTGCTATTACCTACTGCGGCGGTGGCATCGCTGCTTCATCGGTCGCCTTCACCATGCACCGACTCGGCTTTTCCAATATCTCGGTGTATGCAGCTTCACTTCAGGAATGGGCAGAGAATCCGGAAAACCCCATGGAAACTGTCGATCCGATGGACTGGCAGGATGACTAATTTAGCTAGATCTTCAGCCACGGCCGATAAACGGCATTTTTGACGCCATAATTGTCATGAACTGGACGTTGGTCTCGAGCGGTAGATCCGCCATTTGAACAATGGTATCGGCTACATGCTGTACATCCATGGTCGGCTCAGGTTTCAGTGTGCCGTCAGCCTGCGGTACACCACCACCCATGCGAGCCGTCATTTCAGTCAATGCATTTCCGATATCTATTTGGCTGCAGACAATATCGTAGGCTCGTCCATCTAAAGAGGTCGACCGCGTGAGTCCGGTCACACCGTGTTTTGTCGCAGTATATGGCGCAGACAAGGGCCTCGGCACATGGGCAGAAATTGAACCGTTATTGATGATACGTCCACCCCTGGGTTGCTGTTCCTTCATCACCCTGAACGCTTCCCGCGTACACAAAAATACGCCTGTCAGGTTCACATTCACGACCCGCTGCCACTCATCAAAAGTCAGATCTTCGAGCGACTTTGGCGGCGCGCCACTCCCGGCGTTATTGAACAGCAGGTCAAGGCGACCGAAGGTTTCGACTGCAGCGGCAAACAGATCCGCAACCTCGCCCGGCACACCCACATCACAGTCAAAAACCAGCGTCTCCCCGGCGGCTTCTGTCTTTACGGCTTCAAGTCTTTCTCTGGTCCGACCAGTTAACACAACCCGGTAGCCGGCTTTCGAGAGCGCAAGACTCGTCGCCTTACCGATCCCGGAGCCAGCACCGGTTACCAGCGCCACTTTGTTCTTTGACAATTTCTGTCCTCCAATCTCCAAGTCAAAATACCACAGATACCCTTGAGCAGGGCATGATATGGTGATTTCCCCAACCCGCTGGAAGAGACAGATTGCCCAGATTTGCCGCAAACGTCACCACGATGTTTCAGGAGATAGATTTGCCGGAGAGATTCTTCGCGGCACAACAATGCGGGTTTCAGGCTGTTGAGTTTCTGTGGCCGTACGCCTGGCCAGTCGACGACATTCACCATTGGCTGCAGGACAACAACCTGGAGCTGGTTCTTGTCAATACACCACCAGGTGAGGGTGAGATGGGTCTTGCCGCCATCCCGGGAAAAGAAGAGACATTCCAGCAACAATTCAGGATGACACTGGACTACGCAAGCAGACTTGGCGCCTCAATGATTCACCTGATGGCGGGTCAAGACAGCGAAAGTGTGAAAGCCTCTGAATCCCTGTTCATCGAACATGTTCGCTGGGCCTCAGATCTGGCCAGATCATCAAGTATCGCCATCCTGCTTGAACCACTCAACACACGGGATGCGCCAGGATACCTACACACTCGAATCGATCACACGGCGCGCCTTATCGACGACATCGGTCGGGACAACGTCAAACTCCAGTTCGACTTTTATCACCGACAGCTTATGGAAGGCGATCTCGCTACCAATCTAAAAAGGCATTTCGACATCATAGGTCATGTGCAGTTTTCCAGCCTGCCGGGACGGCACGAACCTCAGTTCGGGGAAGTCAACATGCCATACCTTTTCGACTACCTGGACGAACTGGGCTACACCGGCTGGATTGGTTGCGAGTACTCAGCAAAAGAAGATACCCGCCAGGGTTTAGTCTGGGGAACGGCCTACGGACTAGGCAGCTCTTCTACCCCTGAACCGCTTACCTGAAGGTTTTTTCGATCGTCCGTTCCGCTTTTGTTCAACGTTAGATCGGTTGCCGCTTCGCTGATTCCGGGACTGCTTGCGCAAAGGCACCGGTACTGATGGCTCAAAATCTTCCAGCACATCACGGGCGATATCTTTTTCTGTCAGCTTCTCAATGGCATGAAGCTGTTTAGCTTCATCAGCACTAACTAGTGAAACCGCCAAACCTTCTTTGCCTGCACGACCTGTGCGTCCGATTCGATGAACGTAGTCTTCCGGCACATGGGGCAGTTCATAATTGACCACTAAAGGCAGTTCGTTAATGTCGAGACCACGGGATGCGATGTCAGTCGCAACAAGCACCGAAACCTTCCCTCTCTTAAAACCTTCCAGTACTCGTGTGCGATGGCCCTGAGACTTATTCCCGTGTATTGCCTCTGACTGGATTCCAGACTTATTCAGCACCTTAACAAGCTTGTTAGCTCCATGCTTTGTTCTTGTAAAGACAAGAGTTTGCGCGCACCCACGAGTTTCAAACAGTCGCTTCAGCGCTTCTGCTTTTTTCTCTTTGTCGACGGGTACCACGCTTTGTTCAACAGTCTCAGCAGTTGCGTTCTGTGCAGCAACATCTACCTGCACGGGTTGTGCCAGCATGGTTTTGGCGAGATCTCGAATATCTCTGGAGAAAGTCGCTGAAAACATCAGCGTCTGTTTGTCCTCCGGCAATCGCGATTGAATACGCCTGATGTCAGGGATGAAGCCCATATCGAGCATTCTGTCTGCTTCATCAAGGATAAGCATTTGGATTGACTTAAAATTTATGGCTTTCTGCTGATACAAATCCAGTAATCGACCCGGCGTTGCGACGACGATATCAACGCCCTGCCTCAGGCTTTTTATCTGAGGTCCAATCTTCACCCCACCATAAACAGCCATGGCTTTAAGGGGCAGATACTTGCCGTAGGTGTTGATGCTTGCTAACACCTGAGCAGCGAGTTCACGCGTGGGAGTTACGATCAGTGCACGTGGCTTAGATCTGTCTCCACTGGCTTGTTGTAGTAGCTGCAGTAACGGTAGCGTGAACGCCGCCGTCTTGCCCGTGCCGGTCTGGGCGGTCGCCATGACGTCCTTTCCTTCCAGTACCGGTACGATGGTTGATTGTTGTATTGGCGTTGGCTCGGTATAACCTTGGTCAGCCAGCGCTTTAAGAAGAGATTTTTCCAATCCCAGTTTTTCAAATGACATATCTGTCCCTTGTGCTTCATTCAAAGGAAGCACATAAATATTGTGACACTGAGAGTAATGTGACTCGCAGCCTGAGTGCGCTTTCAGCGCGACACGGCATAAAGATTTTGAACTCTTCGGGGTGACTAATCCGATAGGAGGGGCAGGTATTGGACGGGATATGCCTTTAACAAATCAACATGACGCTAGCTGATGTCCAGTCAGCGGGGCGCAGTCTAGGGGAGAGGTACTTCTAACGCAAGCGATAGTTTTTGCCTTCTCGCTATCCCGGGTTGATTAGCCTATAATAGGCAAATAGTTGATCCTCACCTCGTTCTCTCCCTCTCGATTGCTTTTTTTCACTTGCCATGTGCAAGTCATTACAATCATTGAGTCAACGTGACAGAGATGGCCTGACCCCTCTACATTGCAGAATCAACCTGAACAGACGATCAAGAGACTCGCAAAGCATGGCAACGAAAAAGAAACAGGATGACGCATCCAAACAGGAACTTCGACGCAAGATCGAGGAAGATACCGAAGTCTTTCTGAAATCAGGCGGTGAGATTCAACAAATACCGAGCGGACATAGCGGCGTCAATGCAGCGAAACCCGGCGCCAAGCACATAAAACTCGGTAACAGCAAGTAGCTGAACTTCCAGCCACGCCCGGCTATTCGCAGAAAAAAACCGGGATATTTCTACTGGTCCTTTCCTGATACTCCTCATAGGGAGGGTAGTACTCGACACAGATCGGCCAGAGTTTGTCTTTTTCCTCTTCTCTGACCTGTCGTGCCGCACATCTTTCCGTCTTACCTCGATGGGTAATTTCAATCTCAGGATTTTTGATCAGATTGTAGTACCAGGCGGGGTTATTCGGTGCCCCACCCTGCGAGGCCACCAGAACAAATCCACCTTCGTATGGCACATACATTAACGGGATAGATATCCGCTTCCCTGATCTGGCACCGATCATCCCAACCAGGATGATCGGCATACCGGCGAGCGTATTCATCAACCGGCCGCCTGAGATTCTGTAAACAAACACGTTGAGTTTCGTGTACGCCTTCAGGAACCAGCGAGGTGGCGGTGTACCCTTGTCAGTGGCGGAAGAATGTTCTGGTGAATCAGCCATCACACACGCTCCAGTATCAGGCAGCAAACTTCTGCAAATGATAATCCGCATTACCGAACATTGAGTCAATGACCAGCATTCGCTTGAAGTAATGCCCCAGACGCAATTCTTCGGTCACACCCATACCGCCATGCAGTTGAACCGCATTTTCACCGATGAAGATTCCATATTTGCCAACAGCATGCATAAGGGCATGTATCGTCCTTTGTCCTTTTTCAGGATCCTGGATCGCCTCCATAGTGGCCCGATACAACATAGATTTGCACTGTTCATATTCCATGAACATATCCACCATCCGATGTTGCAGCACCTGGAAGTCGGAAAGCGGGTGATCGAACTGTTCCCGTTCCTGTGTATAGGCAACCGTATCCTTGTAAAGAATCTCCATGGCACCGACTGCTTCGGCACCAAGTGCCAGCATGGCGTCATTGGCGACGGCTTGCAGAATCCCAAAACCGTTATCCAACTCGCCGAGTACTCTCTCAGCACCGACGGAGACATCCTTGAATGTCACTTCCGATGCCCGCAGACCATCTACAGTAGGGAAGTCCTCCCTTGAAATACCCGGTGTATCTGCGTCAATCAGGAAAAGGGAAATACCGTTCTGATCGACCTGGCCGCCACTGGTTCGTACGGAAACAACAATCTGATTGGCCGTCGCCGCACTCTGCACCATGGATTTTTGACCAGTGATGACGAAAGTCTGACCGTCCTTTCGTGCCGTCGTCGTCACATCATCCAGATCAAACCGGGCCTGATGTTCCGCATAGGCAAACGCCAGCTGACGGCTCCCATCTATGACACCGGGCAACATTTCGCTCTTCAGCGCCTCTGAGCCTCCCCGCCTGAGTGCACCACCGCCCATGACGATACTAGCGAGATAGGGTTCCAGCACCAGACCTTTACCGAACTGCTCCATGATCACCATGATATCAATCTGATTGCCACCAAGCCCGCCATCGGCCTCGTCAAAGGGCAGACCAAGCCATCCCAAATCCGCCATGGATTGCCAGTACTCGGTACTGAAACCCTGTTCGGTTGCACTCAAAGCGACTCGGCTTTCGAGGTTATAGTTATCAGCAACAAAGCGCTCGACGCTTTCCTGCATCATTCTTTGTTCATCGGAGAAATTAAACTTCATTTTCCAGACCTCTTGAGACCCAATACATTCTTGGCAATAACATCCCGCTGAACCTCGCTGGCGCCCCCATAGATGGTATAGGCCCGGCTGGACAGATAGCCGCCCATACCGCCCTTCGCAAACGGGAATCCAACCTGCTGATCCCCCCAGGCTGCTGCGTAGATGCCGCTGGCTTCGACGGTCAGCTTCTGGATTCGCTGTTGGATTTCAGTCCCTTTCAGTTTCAGGATGGATGATTCCGGACCAGGCGCTGCACCAGCTGCGGCGCTCGCCAGACTTCTCAGTTCTGTGTATTCACTGGCCATCAGATCGATCTCCAGCTCGGCAACTTTTGCCTTGAAGCCGGGATCGTCCATCAACGTTCCATTACCCCTCGGCACAGTCTGGGCTTGTTCCTTAAGAGCCTCTAAAGCAACGAGAGATTTAGACAGACCTGCAAGACCCGTTCTTTCGTGTTGCAACAGTCCCTTTGCGTATGTCCAGCCCTGGCCTTCTTCACCGACGCGGTTTTCAACCGGGACTTTCACATCCGTGAAGTGAACCGTATTGACGGTATGCGTGCCACCGAGCGTAATGATGGGTCGGACTTCAATGCCTTCCTGCTTCATTGGGAACAGCAGGAAAGTGACGCCCTGCTGTTTGATGCCGCTGTCATCGGTTCGCGTGAGACAGAATATCCAATCGGCAATATGGGCAAGAGATGTCCAGATCTTCGATCCGTTCACCGTGTAAAAAGTACCGTCTTCCGACAGTTCTGCTTTTGTTTTCAGGTTCGCCAGATCGGAGCCAGCACCCGGTTCGGAATAACCCTGGCACCAGTTGACCTTCCTCGCCCTGATATCGGGCAGGAAGCGCTCCTGCTGTTCCTTGCTGCCATAAGCAATGAGGACCGGCGCCAGCATCCCCAGCCCAAAAGGCAGATCAAAGGGCAGATCTATGCGTGCCGTCTCCTGCTCCCAGATGTAGTGCTGAGTTGGTGTCCATCCCGGACCACCAAATTCTACCGGCCACTTCGGCACATCCCATCCACCCTTTTCCCTGGCTTTTTCAAACCAGTTGATGCGCCAGGTCATATAGTCTTCGCCGGGCTTTATTTCGTTTTCTCCAAAGAATTGCCTGACGTCTTCACGAAATGCCAGATCTTCAGTACTGAGCTCTATATCCATCGCATTTTGTACTAGCTGAAACAGGGGCCGAAATTGTACTCTGAAAAGAATGCTTTTACTAGAATATTATTCTAGTTAAGATCTGAAATATGAGTAACAAAAACGAACAGCAAAAACGCGCGCCAAGAGAGACCACGGCTGCCAGACAGGCCAGTATTCTGGCTGGCGCGTTGAGGTGTTTCGATGAACTGGGTATCGACGGCACGACAATCAGCGACATTCAAAAAGAGACGAAATGCAGCGTTGGCAGCCTCTATCATCACTTTGGTAACAAGGAAGGAATTGCTGAAGAACTGTTCATTGAAGGTATCCAGCAGTTCAACACGGGTATGATTCGAAAATTGAAGCGGAGCACTACAGCAGAGGAACGTGTGAAAAGTGTTGTGCGGTTTTACTGTGACTGGACAGCCAGAAACAGGGCTCTCGCCCGCTATCTGCACTCCAGAAATATTGAATTCTCTGAAGAAGCCCGAGCGCGGTTACGACAGATTCATGAGCTCTATATCAACCAGGTATTTCAGCTGTTCACGGATCACGTTCTTTCCGGAGAGATGAGGGCACTGCCGCTCGACACCTATGTGCCATTGATCTCTGGACCGGTTCAGGAATTCACGCGTCGCTGGCTCTCCGGTCAGTCCGGTTCGGGATCTTCTATTTCCAGAGAAATGAAGGAGCTTTTCGCAGATGCTGCCTGGAAGGTGGTCAAAACGTGACCGTTGATGAGGGACTTTCATATTACGCTTCACAAGTCGCCTGCAACCCTCTAAGGTCACGGCATGTGTCCCCCTGAGCAATTCCAATGGCGATAGAAGAAGGCAATTCCAACCTGGCACTTTTTTGTGACTTTGAAAACGTTGCCCTCGGTGTTCGCGATGCCAAAATCAAGAAGTTCGATATCAACCTCGTGCTGGAGCGTGTCCTGCTGAAAGGTAATGTCGTGGTCAAAAAAGCCTACTGTGACTGGGAGCGTTACAAGGAATTCAAGTCTGTCATGCACGATGCGGCTTTTGAGCTTATTGAGATACCCCATACAAGGCAGTCCGGAAAAAACTCTGCCGATATCCGGATGGTCGTCGATGCCCTCGATCTCTGTTATACCAAAGAACATATCGATATCTTCGTCATTATCAGCGGTGACTCTGACTTTTCACCACTTGTTTCAAAACTGCGCGAGAACGCCAAGCTGGTAATCGGTATAGGTGTGCGCAATTCAACCTCGGACCTGTTGATGCACAACTGCGATGAGTTCATATACTACGAGGATCTGGTCCGGGAGCAGGAATCCAGAAAAACGCGTCAGAAAAAGCCTGCCAAAAAGGAATCGGCGAAACCGAGCAAAACCCACACCAAGAAGGCATCTGATACCGCTGACGCCGATGAAAACTCGATGGATGCTGCGATACAGCTCGTACTGGAAACCGCCGAGGAGCTGAGCGCAGACCAGGGACACGGCCAGAAACTCTGGGGCTCGATGATCAAACAGACTCTGAAACGCAGAATGCCAGGGTTTAATGAACGCTCTTATGGAGCTCGCGCCTTCAGCGACCTGTTAGAAGAAGCCGAGAGCCGTGGCCTCATGAAGCTGGAGCACGATGAGCGCTCCGGCGGATACGTCATCCGGCTCTCATAGCTACCACTAGGTCTGGCTAACCATATAGCGCAGAATCTCAACAACCTGTTCAGGCGTTTTCGCCCAGGCCATCGCCGCGCCGTCGACTTCTTTCAACGGATGTATGATGTTTTCATCATGCAGTGTGATATACGGCTTACCTAACGCAGCACAGAACCCCGCATCGAATGCTGCATTCCACTGTTTGTACTTGTCACCAAAACGAATAACCGCAAGGTCGCATTTTTCTATCAGTGTCCGCGTACGAATGCTGTTGACCTTGGAAGATTTGTGGTCACGCCAAAAATTGTCAGACTCGGTGCCTAATACATCACCCGCCGCATCGCTCGCTTCATGATTGGTGACGGCCGAGGTGAACACGACCGGGAGGTCTGCAGAACCCTTTTCGATCTGCGCCCGCCAATCAGAATGTATCTCTCCCGACAAATAAACCGTCCAGCTCATCTGCTTTTGTCCATAACCTGTGAGATAGCTAGCATTACACATTGAAGACGGATGAAAAACCCACGGGCCGCGGGTTGTTGGCTAGCGCTCTACTTCAGACTGGCACTCGATACACCTGGACGCATCGGGGTAAGCCAGCAGGCGCTGGTAGGCGACGGGTTCATCGCATTCATCGCAATAGCCGTATATATCCTCTGCAAAGCGTTTCTTCGCCCTGCGTACAGCCTTCAGGCGATTCTCAGCAACATTTCTGTTGGCGACCAGAATGCTTTGATTGTGCAGTTCATCCATGCGAGACAACCGACCCTGGTTATCTTTGAGTTTGACAGGCTTCGCGCCACTTTCGGTCGCTGACAACAGAGAAAGCAACTCCTGCTCCAGATCATCAAGCGCCTGGTTTAAGCTGGCAAGTTGCTCGGCATTCAGCTCAAGGTGATTCGACAAAAATCCGTGCCCCGAAGGTATCTGTCAGCGGCAACTCCAAAATCGAATCACCGGTCACACCAACACCCCGTTCAATCAGTGCAGATCGTGTGCTCTCTAGATCAGCCGATTGTAGTACCAGTGCGTAAAGACCCTCGCCCTTGGCGCCAAGATAGTCTTCAACATTTGCGGCGAACGCATTGTCGGTATCGACAGGCGCGATCAGTTCTACCCGACCACCACTCGGCGGACGACACACAACTTTCTCGACGCCGCGTTCGACATCAGTTTCTGCACACTCCACCTCTAGCCCCAATTTGGTACCGTACACTTCCTTTGCGGCTTCGATATCCCGCACAGCGATCATGACGCGAAAAATACCCGACAGCCCCAGATCATTGTCCGATTCCGCCGTGGTTCCCTTAAAGGAATTTATCGGATAGATACGTATCAGGACTCCATGCGTGGAAACAGGATGAATATCCCTACCTGTAGCACCCGCCATCACCGGTAAAACATTCATGCCTTTCTTCAACAGAATCTCTGCCTCGTCATCCGGCACGGCAGCTTCCAGCATCAAGGCAAACAAACCCTGACCGCGTCGGTCGAGAAACTTCTGCAGGCTCTTGCTGAGCGGTGCCTCCGCAATAGCCGGGGACATCAACTCAATATTGCTACCACCCTCTGGAACGCACATGCCCAGTCGCGCCCCCAGGTTATCGACGCTGTTGACGGACAGGTCCAATACGGGCATACCGAATGTATCCCCGAATGTTGACAGGACCGCATCAAAATCATCAACGGCAATAGCCACACGAGGCATAGCAGAAATCATGATGGTCTTCCCGGGTTCTTGCTCTTCAATCACTATCTCAGGTTCCCCCGTCTATTGCGACAATTCAATTCATACGTTGCGGGCCAGGCCCGAAGGTGGTTTATTGAACCTGCTGTACCAATCCGAATGACCCATGAAAAAGAACAACAGACATCTATCCAGTATCGGGTTACCGCTGAATCCGGTGAAGGCCGGCAGGTGAGCATATGGGTCGATGCTGATGCCTGCCCGGTGGTCATCAAGGAAATCATCTTCAGAGCGGCAAACCGTACGCAAACCATGACGACTCTGGTAGCGAACAGCTTTATCAAAGTGCCTCCATCAAAGCACATCAACTTCCTTCAAGTACCGAAAGGCTTTGATGTTGCCGACAATGAAATCGTCAAACGGGCGCAGGGGTATGATCTTGTCATCACTGCTGATATCCCGCTCGCCGCTGAAATTGTGGAGATGGGCGCGACAGCACTGAATCCACGCGGGGAGAGATACACACCTGAAAACGTCAGGCAGCGTCTCAACATGCGTGATTTTATGGACACCATGCGGTCATCTGGCGTCCACACTGGCGGCCCTCCTCCACTTTCTCAGACAGATCGCCAGAAGTTCGCCAATGCGCTCGACAAATATCTGGCACAGGAATCTAGTCGATAGCGTCGTTAATTCACCGTCGGTATTATGCGACTTTGAGTTTTCTGATCCTTTGCTTTGAATAGGCTGTTACAGTCACCGTCTCTAACGGGAATTTGTCATGACCGATACTCACTATGCGATGTGCCGATTTTGCCATGCTTTTTGTGGGTTGAAAGTGGACGTGGAAAAAGACCGCGTTACCAAGGTCATCGGCGATAAACACAATCCTATGTATTTCGGATACAGCTGCATGAAAGGCAGGCAGCTACCCGCCCAACATTATATTCCTGAACGATTGACTCATTCCGTAAAACGAAGTGACTCGGGCACATACGGGGAAATATCGAGTGATTCGATGATGGATGAAGTTGCTGATCGACTGACCCGCCTCATCAACCAATATGGACCACGCTCCGTCGCACTTTACTCCGGCACTTTCAGTCACCTCTACCCCACCAGTGGGCCAATGTCTCTGGCATTTATGAATGCCATCGAGTCCCCAATGCGGTTTTCCAGTGGAACTATTGACCAACCCGGAAAGCTTATTGCCATGGCATTGCACGGACGTTGGAATGCGGGCCCCCGACCATTTAGTGAAGCAGATGTGTGGATGTATGTGGGGACCAATCCACTCGTCTCCATGTGGAGCACACCACAATACAGCCCTGCCAAACGGATGCTGGAAGCTCGTAAACGAGGGATGAAGACAATAGTCATCGACCCCAGAAAAACTGAGTGTGCAGAGAAGGCTGATATTTTTCTTCAGTGCAAGCCGGGTGAAGATCCGACAATTCTCGCGGGTATTGCGCGAGTAATTGTCACTGAAGCATTAATGGATCTACCCTTTGTTGAGGAGAACGCACAGGGTCTTGAAGAACTGCGCACCCACATTGACAAGTTCACCCCGGAATATGTAGAACGGCGGGCCGCCGTTTCCGCAGAGAAGTTGATTGCCGCCGCGCGCCTGTTTGCGACTAGCGCCAGTGGAGACGTAACCGTGGGAACCGGTCCGAACATGTCGCCCCGGGGGACGCTAACGGAATACCTGGCTTTGACTATCACCACCCTGTGTGGGCGCTGGATGAGAGAAGGGGAGCAGATGCCTAATCCCCTGGTATTAATGCCTGAACGCAGAGGCAAAGCGCAATGCGAACCGAAACGACCGGCCTGGGGGTTTGGGGAAAACCTACGGGTACGTGATCTAACAGATACTGCAGCGGGGTTAACCACGGCAGCACTGGCTGATGAAATCCTCGCGCAGGGCCAGGGACAGGTCAAAGCCCTGATCAGTGTTGGCGGCAATCCCATGTCCGTCTGGCCGGATCAGCTAAAAACCTACGACGCCATGAAACAACTCGATCTGAATATCACCCTGGATCCGGTCATGTCGAGTACTGCAAAACTTGCAGACTATGTTGTCGCACCGAAGCTGTCATTGGAGCAGCCAGGCATCACTCTGTTACATGACGGGCTCTGGTTTAGCGGCGCCATGGTCGGATATCCCGAACCCTATGCCCAATACCATCCAGCCATTGTCCCACCACCCGCCGGCTCTGACTTGCTTGAGGAGTGGGAATTTTTCTATGGTCTGGCACAGCGAATGGGATTGAAACTAAAATTTGGTGGCGAATACCTGGATATGGAGAACAAACCCTGCATGGATGACCTGTTTGAAACCCTGACTAAGGGCTCTCGTATCCCACTATCCGAAGTCAAGAAGTATCCCCATGGACATATTTTTGAGGATCCATCAATTCGAGTGCTGCCCATGGATGAGGGACACATTGAACGTCTCGATATCGGCAACCGTTTCATGATGGAAGAACTTGAGGATGTTATGGCTGAACCTCTCGTTTTGGGCGCAGGCTATAGAGAGGACGAAAATTTTAGCCACCGACTGATCAGTCGTCGCATGCACGGCGTTTACAATTCTGTTGGCAGGGATATTCCAGCGTTGAAAAAAAATGGCCTGTACAATCCGGCCTACATGAATCCGGCCGATCTCGAAGCCATGGGATTGTCTTCCGGGGATATGGTCGAAATAGAGTCAGATCACAGCTCAATTCTGGGTATTGTTGAAGAAGCACCGGATGTCGGTGAGGGAGTTATATCGATGGCCCACGGTTTTGGCGATGCGCCCGAACATGATGAAGAAGTTCGTTTTATCGGCAGCAACACCGGTCGCCTGATCAATGTCGAAAAAGATTTCGACCGGCACACCGGGAACCCACGCATGAGTGCAGTTCCAGTCAATGTTCGACTGATTGAAAGAACGGTGTCCCAGTAATGGATAATCTCTGGCGCGACGACGAAGCCAAGACCTTCGAGCGATCCGATCTCGCCATGCGGGTTTATACATCACGCCTGCTCGGTTCCAACGATGATCTGGTGCTGCACGGCGGCGGCAACACATCAGTAAAGTCGACCCTGACCAATATTTTTGGTGAGCCCGAGGACATCCTGTTCGTTAAGGGATCCGGATGGGATCTCAAGACCATCGAGGAACCGGGTTTTTCGCCAGCACGACTCGACGTCCTAAAACGACTCGCCAGTTTGCCGTCTATGACCGACACAGAAATGGCGCGCGAACTGAAAGCGTCGATGACCGATCCCAGTGCTCCGTCACCGTCTGTGGAGGCCATTCTCCACGCCCTCATCCCCTTTAAATATGTCGATCATACTCACACCGACGCCGTCGTTGCGATCAGCAACTCACCGGACGGCGAAGTACTCTTAAAAAAACTCTACGGCGATTCGGTCCTCATCCTGCCTTATCTCATGCCAGGCTTTGTTCTGGCGAAACAGGTTTTTGATCAGACCCGTAATCTCGACTGGACCAAACTTGAAGGCATCATCCTGATGCACCATGGACTCTTTACCTTTAGCGACTCCGCAAAGGAGAGCTACTCGAAAATGATCGACCTGGTGTCACGATCAGAGGACTATCTTCGTTCGATCAATGCATTCGATGGGCTCGCAGAATCCGACTATCAGCCACAGCCGGAAGACTATCTGCAATTGGCTCAGTGCCGCCGTGCCGCCTCACTCCACTTTGGCGCACCCATGGTGACTTCCTGGAAGCGGGACCAAAAAAGCGTCGGTTTTTCGTCGATCGACAACGTCAATGACATCGCTACCCGAGGGCCGGTCACACCTGACCACACCCTGCAGACAAAACGTATCGCAGCCATCCTTGATGAATCTCCAGCAGAAGGCGTCGATCGGTTTGCCGCCGAATACCTCGACTACTTCGACCGGAACGACAATGGTGAACTGACATGCCTGGACCCGGCACCCCGGTATGCCGTATGGAAAGGCAGGGGCGTGCTGGTGTTTGGCGCCAACATCAAACGGTACGGAGTTGTCTCGGACATCGTTGAACATACCATCAGGGCTGTTCAGTGGGGTGAAGCATTGGGCGGCTGGAAGACATTGTCAGAAGCGGAAATTTTCGAACTGGAATACTGGGAGTTAGAACAGGCAAAGCTGAAACTCGCACCGGCCAGAAACGAATACGATGGCAAGGTCGTCGCCGTAACCGGTGCCGCATCCGGTATTGGCAAAGCGTGTGTCGAAGTATTTGCCTCGAAAGGCGCGGCAATCATTGCCCTGGATATCAATCCCGATATCTCAACACTATTCGAGAATCCTGGTATCACAGGTATTGCCTGTGACATCACCAGTGAAGAATCGATTCAATCCGCCGTTGAACAGGGTATCGCTGCTTTCGGCGGTCTCGACATTCTTGTCAGTAACGCCGGATCCTTTCCACCCAGTATGACTGTCGAAGACATGGACAGCGACCTGCTGGAGAAGACCATGCAGCTGAATTTCAATGGCCATGTCTCCATGATTCGTGCATGCACACCGTTCCTCAAACTCGGTTTTGATCCTTCCGTGATTCTCATGTCGTCAAAAAACGTACCCGCACCGGGGCCAGGTGCCGGCGCCTATTCGGCTGCCAAGTCAGCCCTCACCCAAATCGGCAGGGTCGCCGCCATGGAACTGGGCGGTTACGGTATTCGGGTGAACATGCTGCATCCCAATGCTGTATTCGATACCGGCATCTGGACCGAGGAAGTGCTGACAAAACGTGCGGAGAACTACGGGCTAACTGTCAACGAATACAAGACCAACAATATCCTCAAGACGGAAATCACCTCGCACGATGTGGCCGACCTCGTTCTCACAATTTGCGGTAATAGTTTTTCGAAAACAACCGGAGCCCAGGTGCCGATCGATGGCGGTAACGATCGAGTTATCTAACCACCTCTATTTTTCCAGCATCATGAATCCTGCCGGGTGAGCTCCCGGATTTTTTCTTCGAAATTGGGATAGCTCCCCACCAGTTCGTCTCGATCGCCCGCCTGGTAGTCTTCGTATTCGAAACCCGGCGAAAGCGTATTACCAAAGAAGGTATAGGTCTCTGCCTCACCGCCAATCGGCCGCGCACCCATCCAGGTGCCACGGGGTACCAGAAGCTGCGGTTCCTGTCCTTCGAGAACACTGCCACCAAATACTCGAAGGTCTCCCTCGCCATTCGGGTACAGCAGCAGAATTTCTGACGCCATTCCCCCATAAAAATGCCACATTTCATCGGTCGCAAGACGGTGCATCTCCGAAAAATCGGTTCTGGTCATCACGGCAACGATCGACGAGTAGAGGGATCGCGGTCCGGGATATCGCTTCGCAATATCCCCCGCGACACGATCATCACTCAAGTGGGTCTGCAGAAACCAGGGCCCCTCGTGAGGGATCCTGCTCATTCCATAGAAGTCGACTATTTTCTGCGCTTCCAGCGGCATCATGCCCAGGTATTTCCCGAATACATGACGATGTTAACGACTAGCATGACGCTCATTTTCTCTACCAAGAAAAACTGCAGGATGTATGATGCGCCTATTTTGCAGTTGGAGACAATCATGCCTGGCCTACTCTCGGATATAGATCCCGACGGACTTCTTGAGTTTTCCGTTGTTTTTACCGATCGATCGCTTAACCACATGTCGGTGAAATTCCAGCAGGTGATGAACGATATCTCCACCACCATGAAACAGGTCTACAACGCCACCTCTGTCGCCGTCGTACCCGGCGGTGGAACCTTCGGCATGGAAGCAGTGGCAAGGCAGTTTGCGACGGGGAAAAAATGCCTCGTCATTCGAAACGGTTTCTTCAGCTATCGCTGGAGTCAGATTCTTGAAATGGGGGATATCCCAACTAGTCACACCGTACTCAAGGCAAAAAGAACCGGTGAAGGAAAAGAAGCACCATTTGCACCAGCCGCAATCGACGAGGTCTGCGAAACTATTCGCTCTGAAAAACCAGAGGTTGTCTTCGCACCACACGTCGAGACCGCTTCAGGCATTATTCTTCCGGATGACTATATTCGCAGGGTCGCCGACGCAACTCATGAAGTTGGAGGGCTTTTCGTTCTCGACTGCATCGCCTCCGGCACTATCTGGGTAGACATGCATTCCCAAGCCGTTGACGTTCTGATCAGCGCCCCACAGAAGGGTTGGAGCGCCTCACCCTGCAGCGCACTCGTCATGCTTAGTAGTGCTGCCCGCGAACGAATTGACTCTACAACAAGCACCAGTTTTGCCGCAGATCTTAAAAAGTGGCTGCAGATTATGGAAGCCTACGAAAGTGGCGGTCACGCCTATCATGCAACCATGCCGACGGATTCACTTACCGTGTTCCGCAACACCATGAAAGAAACAGAAGCCTATGGTTTCGACAAACTGAAAAAACAACAGCAGGAACTGGGAGCGCGAGTCAGAGCACGACTTGCAGAAAAAGGGATCCGGAGCGTTGCCGCCGAGGGCTTTGAAGCGCCAGGGGTTGTTGTCAGCTATACCAGCGATACCAACATCCAGAACGGTAAAGCATTCCTCGACGCCGGTCTGCAGATTGCAGCCGGTGTCCCCCTGCAATGCGACGAAGGCGATGACTATCAGTCGTTTCGTCTCGGGCTTTTTGGGTTGGAAAAGCTGGGTAATATCGAGCGGACACTAGACACATTGGAGAGTGCACTAAATAAGATCATCTAAGGTGCGCGGGACTTCGATCAACTAGCTGCCCTGATTATTGGTGCTATCCGGCATTTTCTTCAAAGAACGCTCCCACCGCCCCGATGAACTCATCGAATTGGTCATGATGTAGCCAGTGCCCCGCATTTTCGACATCCATCACACGACCTTTGCTGAAGTGTTTTAGGGATCCATCCTGACCGGTCCGATGCTCCATTCCCTGACGAGCGTTAAGCAGAAGCGTCGGACAGGTTATTTTCTCCCACAGCTGAATCGTTTCCTCATAGGTCGTGCCGAACGGCAACCATGAATGCGTGTAGTTGTCGAACTTCCAGGAATAAGTCCCGTCTTCGTTGCGATTACTGCCATGTACCGTCAGGTGCTCAGCCCTCTCCTCGCTCAAATGCGGATTGGACACCTGCATACGCTTCAAGGCCTCTGACAGATGCTGGTAACGTCGAGGTACCCGACC
>JABHYO010000005.1 GCA_018656865.1 Gammaproteobacteria bacterium
ATTCGAAGCCTCGTTTGCCTACCACTTCGGGCTCCGCAAGCCGGTTGTGGCAGCCATTAATGGTCCTGCTGCCGGTGTCGGGCTTGTGCTCGCGTGTTTTGCAGACATTCGATTTTCGATCCCCGGAGTAAAATTGACAACAGCCCATGGCAAACTCAATTTTCCGGCGGAATATGGCTTGTCCTGGCTCCTGCCGAGACTGATTGGTTTACCAAGAGCCAATGACCTGCTGCTGACAAGCAGGGTAATACTTTCGGATGAGGCATTTGAGATCGGGCTCGTTAACCGGCTGATACCACCTGAGCAATTGATGGCAGAAACCTATGACTATGCGCGGCAGATGATAGATTCCGTCTCTCCCGCCTCACTCAGGGAAACGAAATGGCAGATCTACACAGACCTGCATCGTGATGTCGGCAGTGCGGTTCGTGCTAGCGAAGCACTGATCGACACGATGAGTCGGCACAAGGACTATCAGGAAGGGGTCAGCGCTTTCCTTGAAAAACGTAAACCGAACTGGACAGGAAAATGAACGTGGATGCAGGACAGGCGGAAGGTTACGCCCTACAGGAAGAGCCTTACTATCGACCATTGTCAGACGAGATAGAGGTCTTTTTGGCGGCATACGAGCAGCGTTTACCCGTGCTCTTGAAAGGACCGACTGGCTGTGGCAAGACCCGGTTTGTTGAATATATGGCTCACCGGATATACCGGGGAGGTATCTCCACCCAGGGTCCGGGTCAACCTCTGCAGACTGTGGCTTGTCACGAAGACCTGTCAGCGACAGACCTTGTCGGTCGCTTTCTTTTGAAAGGGGAAGAAACTGTCTGGCAGGACGGTCCGTTGACACGGGCAGTCAAGGAAGGTGCCATCTGTTATCTGGATGAAATTGTGGAGGCGCGGAAAGATTCAACGGTTCTCATTCACTCGCTAACTGATCATCGCCGGATACTACCGGTTGAAAAACTCGGGACAATCCTTGACGCGCATACTGATTTTCTTCTCGTGATTTCCTACAACCCCGGTTATCAGAATGTGTTGAAAGACCTGAAACCGAGCACGCGTCAACGATTCATCTCCATCGACTTCGACTACCCCGAAGCTGACGATGAGGCGGAGATTATCGCCCACGAAAGCAGTGTTGACCCAGAGACGGCAAACCGTCTCGCCCGGTTGGGCGCCAACATTCGAAATCTCAGAAGCCATGGATTCGATGAAGGTGTCAGCACCCGTCTGCTGGTATACGCAGGACAGTTGATGGTTCAGGGCATTGCTGCGAGGCGTGCCTGCGATGCTGCAATTTCAAAAGCTGTATCCGATGATAAGGAAGTTCAGCGCGCGGTGGCAGAGCTGGTTGATGCCATTTTCCCTGCTCCCTAGTGACTATCGGTAGCTGATTTGGATTCCGTATCAATTATTGACCAGACGGCAGAAGAGCTGGGTCGTGGAAATCGCGCCACGGCTGACTACTACCGGAGGGTCTGTCTCAACCGAAACTTTGAGACTGGTGATCTGGAAAATTTCGCGCGTGCGTGCGCAGATCTGATTGGCACGGGTTGGAAATCCCACGAAGCAGTCGACAGTTATCTGAGCATTGCGGAGTCGGAGCTGGGTACAGACAGATTGCTGCATGTCGGAGAGATTGGCCGACAACTATGCGGATATTCATACGAACCCTCCAAAGCATACTTTCACGCCGTTGGGGTGGCCGCCAGTTGTGGCAAAGCAGATGAACTGCCGAGTATTGAAGCTAATGGCTTAAGAATACAGGCAAAATACAGTCATGCAGCCGGACTCCTGGGTGACTTCTTCCTAACCGCCGGGTATCAACTGCAGCACCTTGACACAGAGGCACTGCATGCCTGGTTTGAGACCGTGGGAAAGTGCGTGGATGCCACGCGTGAATTACTGACCAGTCTCCTACCACGAGACGATACCCTTGCCGGAATCAACTGGCACTTTGTTGTCCAGATCGTCGACCTCTCTGTTGCCGCCGCTGCAACCTATGTCGCCGGATACCCGGTCATCGAGAAGTTGCCCGACAGACTCCGGCGCCAGGTGGACGAGCTTGTCCTCAGGTTTGTGGAGGGCCATCTCGCCAGCTTTATCGACGTACTTCCAGCATTGGCTGACCATAAGGTGGATGAGGCATCGGTTCTGCTGGAACTGGTAGATCAGACCGGCGATGTCAGTCTGGCAGTCGCTCTGATTCAAAATGCCCATCGGTTGCCACTTAATCGTCCTGGGTTACTTCGTCAATGGTTGTCAATCGGGTTGACAGAAACCCGGGGAAAAAACGATGCCGTACTTGCCTGGGTGAGTGTCGAGTCTTCGATGTCTGTCGAGACACTGGAGAAGCTAGAGGGAGAGGTGCGATTTGAAAATCATCGGCGAACGTTTGACCTGATAGCCGAGGCGATTGCGGGGCAAAGAATGCTGGTGACAGCCAGTGATACCGAGGCGGAATACGGGCAGGCGGGGGCAGCGTCTGGTTTGTCAGCCTTCGATGGCCGAAATATTACTTTGCCCGCGGCGGTGAGCATTTTCGATCGTGAGGACGACAATTTCGGTTTCTATAAGCTGTCCCTGTTTCACCAACTGGGCTATGTCCGGTTTGGTTGTTTTGATGAGATTGCCAGAGTAAACAGCACGCTTGCTGAATACGATGACAGCAGGTTGGCGGAAAAGCTTTTCTTGGTTGTCGAGGATGCGCGCATCGACTGGCGGCTTGAATATTCCTACCCGGGTATTGGTAGACAGCTTTATCGGCAAAAAACGAAAGCCTGGTCAATGAGAGTGCGAGAGCTGTTTACTCGCCGTGCACAATTGCTGGAAGTCATCGTTGCGGCCAGCCTTGATGCCAGATATGAATCCCGAATCGAGTCAGTATTGTGGCCTGAGGCGGCTCTTCTCTGGATGCAACTGCAGCAGCTTAAAAGCCCGAAAGCCGATATTGAAGACACGCTTGCGGTTACGCATGCCTGTTACGAACTTATTCGTAGAGATGCGTCGCAGAGCAGCCTGCACAGGAGAAAGGTACCACTGTTGTCTCTTGGGGAACTGCCGGAACCAGTCACCTATCGCGGAGAGCTGGATGTGGCGGCGGCCGAATCCACACTGAAGATTGAGGCCCTGATCGATGAACTGCAGGAGGAAGTATCGTCCGATGCCGAGTCATTGATGCTGGCGACGGGTAATCCGGACCAGTTCGATATCGAAGATTTGAAGAAGGGAGATGTTGACGAGGGAGTGAGCATCACTCTTGAAGAACTGGCCCATGAACTGGATGTTGACCTGTCCGATCTTCAGCCTGCCTCAAAGGAAGAAGCCCTGGCCCTGCTGGGCGGAATTGCCGCCGGTGTCAGAGATTCAACCAGGTATTTCTATGATGAATGGGATCATTCAATTGGAGACTATCGTGCTCGATGGTGCACATTGTTTGAGCATCACGACATGGAACTGGACGAGGATTACTATCGGCGTACGCTGGTTGACTACGAGCGCCTTTCTCATCGGATCAGGCATCATCTCAACAAGGTCAGGCCGGAAATGCTACGCAAGGTCAGGGGTTTTCCAGAGGGGGAGGAGCTGGATCTTGAGCGAACGGTCACCTGGTTTGTCGACAGGAAAGCGGGTTATACACCAGAGGAGAAAATCTACATTCAGCGACAGCGAAAAGAGCGGGATGTATCGACGCTGTTTCTGCTGGACATGAGCGCCTCTACCGACGATATCATTCCCGACCCTGATAAAGAGCCGGTGATTGACCCGGGTATAGACGACGATGAGTATCTAATCGAATACTTTCGTCTGCGTAAGGAATACGAAGATGATGCGAGGCGGATCATCGATCTCGAAAAAGAAGCTGTAATCCTGATGGCCGAAGCGTTGGAGAAGCTAGGCGATGCCTATTCCGTCTGCGGGTTTTCAGGCTACGGTCGGGAGCAGGTTGACTACTACCTGTGCAAGGATTTTGATGACCCATTGGATGCGCTAGCGCGGGGCAGGATTGGTGGTATAAAACCCTGCCGCAGTACACGAATGGGCGCCCCAATTAGACATGGTGTTCGTCGGCTATTGGAGACAGAGTCACGTATCAAGGCGATGATTATCATCTCAGATGGTTATCCTCAGGATCATGATTATGGGATGGACAGGAATTCGAGAGAATATGGTCTGATGGATACGATGAAAGCGTTGTCGGAAGCAAAACAACAGGGTGTGCTCACTCATTGCCTAACGGTGGACCCATCAGGTCATGATTATCTGCGTGACATGTGTGCGGACAGTCAATACATGGTGATTCAGGATATTGAACAGCTGCCGGAAGAACTCTCAAGAGTTTATCGGAGTCTGACAGGGTGAATAGCGATGGAGCTTCACTCCGTTATTCTTCTTTGAGTGCACGCTGCAACTGATTCGCCATTCCTTTAATTTTTATTGAGCTGCTTGAATACGTCTTACCAAGCGCCGTCAATCCCTGTAGGCTGATTTGAAAACGATCTGCCAGGTCTGCCGCAGGCAGCTTGGAAATGAGTTCACCAGATTCCAGGCCCTCGGCGAAGGCTCGATGATAAAACTGGCGCATATGCGTCAATGCAAAATTTAGCCGGCGGGTCATTTTGGGACTTTTGCCTCGAAGTCCGACAGCCAGTGTGCCCACCTGACAGCCGACAAAGTATCTTCTGCCTTCAAAGCGTTGAAAGTGTGATGCCACACGACTGATTTCGTTTGCCAGTTGCTCAACGGGTGAGGCTTCGGTTGAGAAAATTTCATCAAGTTGTAGCTGGGTCTGTCGCCATACCTCGTTGACTACATCAACGGCGAGAGACTCCTTGTTGGTGAAGAAGTGATAGAAACTTCCCTTGGTGGAGTTCGTCAATTCGCATAGTTCGTCCACTGTGACGACATCGTAGCCGCTGATGAGAAACCGCTGTGTGGCGACGTCTATGATTAGCTCTCGGCGATTAGATCTACGTGGCATGGTTTCATGATAACAAGCAGGTCCATTGCTTGCCTGGGTTTTTGTTTATAGCATCGGACATTGAATCTGATGACGGATGCTTACTTGAGCGACAATAAGCCGTTGCTGGCCATGACCATGGGTGATCCCGCAGGCGTCGGTGCTGAAATTATCGTCAAGGCTTATGCCATGGCCGATCTCCACAGCAAAGCCAGCACCTTCGTCATCGGTTCGGCTTCCTGTCTGAGGCTTGCAATGACGCAAACAGGAATAGACCTGCCTCTACTTGTGATCCACGAACCAGCGGAGGCAAAGCCAGGGGTTCTGTCTGTACTCGACCCGCATTCCCTCAATGCCGGTGACTTCATACAAGGCGAGGTTTCCGCAGACTGCGGCCATGCAGCGGTTGGCTACTTCGAAGCTGCTATTAGACTGTGCCAGGCGGATCAGGCAGACGGCATCGTCACCTGTCCGATTAACAAGGAAGCTGTCCATGTGGCAGGCTACGTAGGCGACATCGGGCATCAGGAAATTCTAGCGCGAATGACAGGGGCGAGTTCGACGGCAACCATGTTGATAACACCAGGTCTCAAGGTGGCACACCTGTCGACACACAAACCACTCGCGGAGGCGGTAGCCTTTGTGAAGGCTCCGGTGATTATCGAAAAGCTCAGGCTTACTGTTCGGAGCCTCGAGGCCTGGGGGGTGCATGAGCCTGTTGTCGGTGTTGCCGCATTGAACCCACATGGTGGTGAGGGTGGAATGCTGGGCCGTGAGGAACTGGATGAAATTATCCCCGCCGTGAAAGCCTGTCAGGCAGAAGGAATGCAGGTGAGTGGACCATACCCGGCAGATTCCATCTTTTATCGTGCCGTTGAGGGAGAATTTGATGTCGTCCTTGCTCTTTATCACGACCAGGGTCATATCGCGATCAAGGTCCACAACTTTGAAAAAAGTGTAACGGTGACAATGGGTATTCCGTTTGTCAGAACCTCCGTGGACCATGGTACGGCCTTTGATATTGCTGGTCGAAATATGGCGGATGCAAGAGGTCTGCTCAACGCTACTACTACGGCGGTATCGATGTTAAATCAAGAACTTAGCTGATAAAGCTAAGGTTGATGCTAATAATAGGTTGAGTGCTCTGTGCTGATGGAATTGGTTAGGTTGGGTGTCTCACCTGGGTATGATCAATGCCATCGATTGTGGCTTCATCGGTAGGGAATGAGAGGATTTGTTTAGCCCTGGAGATCTGTGTGGAAAGGAAACTGCCGCCTTTTGTGGTGAGCGATTGATAATACAATTTATGAGACGAAACTGAAGTCTGGAAGACCAGGTGCGATTGTTCAGGGATGGAGATACGTCCGATGAATTGAAACCCATTGCGGGGCAGAATCGTTCATCAGCATTTGTTACTATGAGCCGCCCCCGGGGGACTTGGATCAGGTCTGTGTATCAGCTACACGGAACTAGTAGGAGGCTCCCTAAAGCCTAGATGTGAATTTTTAAGTCAGGAGTTAAGCGATGCCACTGGTTTTGAATGAAGACCAAAACATGTTGAAGGACTCTGCCAAGAGCTTTTGTACAGACAATACACCGATTACTCAATTGCGCCGTCTTCGAGACGACAAGGACGACGCTGGTTTTGATAGGGATACCTGGCAACAGATGGTAGAGCTTGGCTGGACTGGTATTACTGTCCCGGAAGACTTTGGTGGTCTTGGATTTGGCTACATGGGGCTTGGTGTCGTGATGGAAGAATGTGGCCGTACCCTGACTGCATCGCCACTCTTTGCAACAGCTGTCCTTGGCACCAGCGCGATCGTTCATGGCGGTACTCAAGAGAATAAAACCGAACTCCTCGGCCAGATTGTCGCTGGAGAACTGCTACTGGCGTTGGCACTTGAAGAAACACCTCATCACAATCCTTACGGTTCAGAGACGACCGCAGAAAAATCCGGTGACAACTACAAGGTGACAGGCAGTAAGAAGTTTGTTCTGGATGGGCACATCGCAGACAAAATAATCGTCGTAGCAAGGTCCACTGGCAATGCCGGTGACAGGGATGGCCTGACTCTGGTATTGGTTGACCGTGAATCCGCAGGTGTTTCTGTAACCCGAACGATCATGGCTGACAGCCGCAATGCTGCGAACATCGAATTCACCGGTGCTGAAGGTACGCTCCTCGGTGAGGAAGGCAAGGGTGCGGATGTGCTCGACAAGGTGCTGGATGCTGGCCGGATTCTTCTGGCTGCGGAAATGCTCGGTGGTATTCAGGAGTGTTTTGAACGCACGATCGAATATCTCAAAACCCGTGAGCAATTTGGCGTGCCTATTGGATCATTCCAGGCGTTGAAGCATCGAGCAGCCGAAATGTTCTGTGAGGTAGAACTATCCAAGTCCGTGGTTCTGGAAGCACTTTCCGCACTTGATGAGGATTCGGAGCAAATAGCAGAGCTGGCCAGCCTGGCCAAGGCCCGACTTAACGATACCTATAATCTGGTTAGCAGTGAGGGAATCCAGATGCATGGAGGTATTGGTATGACGGACGAGTACGAGATCGGGTTTTTCATGAAGCGGTCCCGGGTCTGTGAGCATACGTTGGGTAGCGCGGCTTTCCATCGTGATCGGTATGGTGTGCTGCAGGGATACTAGCCCGATAGTACCCACCTTAAAAAACGACTACCCATAAACACAAAAGCCTCGCTGAGCGAGGCTTACGGCATTTGCGCAAACATTTCCGTTTTCACACTTCACGATTCCAAGCGTCCTTACGGATCATTGTCCTTGGCATCTTTCGTGCGTTGGCAGATTTTATTATCCGCCCTTGGGTAGGATCTTCGATCCTGATTAATACTGTACGCCTGTCGGCGGTAAAAGTTAAAGAACGAATCTTTATGAGCAGCCGCGTTTTAGAAGTAATGGCAATAACGCATCAGGCTTCTCTCAGTTTACCTGGCTGATTCATGCTGCAGTTGAAAAAGTCGCAGAGGATGGGTCTGAATCGGTCCATGTCGACAAGGAATGCGTCGTGTCCCTGTATGGAGTCCAGAGAATGAAATTCGACCTCTCTTGAACCGTCATCGAGGCCTTCGGCAATCCTTTGCTGATGGTCAATTGGGAAGAGGAGATCGGTCTTGACTCCGATGACCATGGCGCGACTGGCCCCTACCTGCTTCAGGCCGTGTTCGACCGAGCCGCCGTGGTCGGCGATATCGAATAGATCCATGGCTCGTGAAAGATAGAGATAGCAGTTTGCATCGAAGGTGCCGATAAACTTGTTAGCGTGAGCTTCCAGGTAGGATTCGACCTCGAAATCGAGTCCGAAGGGTGCGCCTGTCTGACGCTCTTCGGGAATGAGTTCCCTGCCGAATCTTGCCTCTAGTTCGGCCGCACTTCGATAGGTGAGCATACCGAGCTTGCGGGCGAGTCTCATGCCGAGGACAGGTTCGACATCGGGGTCGTAGTTCCCATCGCTCCAGACAGGGTCGCTGCGAATAATTTCCCGTTGCAGTGATCTTAAGGCAATGGCGAAAGGAGCAGCACGGGGCGACCCTGAGATTGTCACCATGGCTTCTGCAACATCCGGGTAGAGTACAGAGTAGGCGAGTGATGTCATGCCGCCCATGGAAGCGCCGACCACGGCATGCAATCGCTTCAGATCGAGGGCTTTGACGACTTCATGTCCAGCATGAGCGATGTCGTCAATGGTCAGCACAGGAAAATTTAACCGGTAGAGGTCGCCTGTTTCAGGGTTGACGCTCGCAGGACCTGTTGACCCAAAGCAACTGCCTAGAGAGTTGATGCAGATAACGAAGTACTTGGTGGTATCGATGGGTTTGCCATCACCGATCATCTGCTCCCACCAGCCTGTCGAAGGATCCTCTTCCGATGATGCAGCATGGGCTGAAGGTGACAAACCCGTGAAGATCAGGATGCCATTGTCCCTTTGGAAATTCAGCGTACCCCAGGTTTCATAGGCGATTGTAGGATTGGTCAGATGGCCATTGCGCATCTTGAACATGCCATCGTATTGATGGAATTTCCTGGCTGAAACCATAAATTTTGTGCCTGTGCTCTCTCGCAGGGACGTATATTTTGCGCCTATCGTCCAAAAATTGGAAATCCACCGGTTCCGGTTGTGGGATAATCCCGTTTCAACATCATTTTTGTATCATTTCCGATGGATATCATCACCCTCAGGTTGTTCATTACACTTGCGAGAAATCTGCACTTCGGCAAAACCAGCGAGGAAATGCACATGTCTCCTTCTGCGGTCAGTCGCGCTATTCAGAGACTGGAAGAACAGATTGGTCATGCACTACTCGTCAGGGACAACCGGTCAGCTCAGCTGACAGAGGAAGGACAGGTTTTTCTGGAATACGCGCTGGAAGTCGTCAAACGCTGGGAGCAGCTTCAGCGGGATCTTGAGGGCAAGTCGGAGGTGTTACACGGTCAGCTGTCACTGTTTGCCTCTGTGACCGCGAGCCAGAGTATTCTGCCGAAAGTTCTCTCGGACTTTCGACAGAGATATCCGGAAATCCATATTCAGTTGGAAACCGGCTATGCCGTCAATGCTATTTCAAAGCTGGCGGAGGGCATCGATGTTGTCGTCGCAGCTCTTGATGAAGACGACGACGATCAACTGGTCAAGCGGATCATTATGTCAATCCCGTTACGCACTGTTGTGCCTGTAAGCGGGAATGTGGCCAATGTTGTCCGCGGCGGGGATATCGACTGGTCACAAATTCCACTGGTATTGCCTTCCAGTGGGCGTGTGCGGCGAAATGTCGACACATGGCTGCGGGATAGAAACATCAAGGCTAATGTCTATGCAGAAGTGCCGGGTAACGAGGCCATCCTGTCTCTCGTCGCTTTGGGGTGCGGTGTTGGTTTCGTTCCGGAACTCGTCGTCAACGACAGCCCTTTGCGGGATCAGGTGACCATGATTGAAGCGGGGCCAGTGCTGGAGGATTTTCATGTGGGATTTTGCACTAGACGCAAGAATCTTGCTGTTTCAACCATCATTCGGGCTTTCTGGCAATCGACCGCTGAATCCTGAAGGGGTTAGTCGCGAGGCCTTGCCAGTGGATGGCGCGTCACTTTTTCGACCCAGTCGCATTCTTCACCGGAGAGCTCCGGGAACTGCTGCAACATAGCTTGAATGATGGCGCCCGAGGAGGGTGGTTCGCGCAGGTTGGCTCTTTCCCAAAAGTTTTCAATGACCCATCTGGCAGCATCAAGACATGGCGTTGTGTAGTGTTCGCTCTTGAGGCCACGCCTGGCGACCTGTTGTGCTCGCAGAAGTTCCAGCGGCAGGGGAATCTTTCTGGCTTGAGCCCATTCGAAGATCTGATTGTTGATCAGATAGGTTTTGTCGAAATACTTTACGCTCTTGATCACTTCGAGTTCTGAGTGCAAGGCGGCTCTGATCAGGTTTTCGTTTTCCAGGACTTCGTTATCCAACAGGGCATGTTCGCTGCCGCGCAGAAACATCTGCCTGTGTGGCACACAGCCGGTAAGGAGGTTTGCCGCTTCCTCGATTGTCCAGTTGGGGTAGGAACACCATTCCAGAGCATACTGATAATATTCGGCCGGATACTTGAGAAATAGCGCACGGTCTTTCAGCACCTGGGTTGACGTGCTCAGCGTGTCCTCATCTCGCATCTGTCGCCTCCTCGACCAGCTATCCCCATGTTAGGTAAAGACAGTACCAGTTGCAGGTAGAGAGCGCCAAACAGCCCAACATATGGTACAAACGGTCATTCAGACCCCAGTGGCGGCTGTTTTTTGTTGAAGCTGAAAACGTAAGTCGCTGTAAAGGTTGAAATAACACGGCTAATTGTTTTCAATTCGCACTGGCTGCATAGCAGTCTTCTCTTTGTTTTTTAATCCATCAGGATATTTGCCATGACTGAGACAGTGAATCTGGTTCTTTACCCAGAGATAAAAGAGGGTGAGGCCGTTGACGAGGTCAAGGAAAAACTGGCCAAGACGCTCAGCGTCGACAGAGCAACCGTCGATAGTTGGTACTCCACAGACAATCCCACCGCAATTCTCAAAGACGTGGATGAAGGCACGGCCACAAAGTATGTCGAGGCGATAAATCAATGCGGAGCTCAATGCAATCTGCAGCCGAGCGGTGAGGACAAGTCCGCCTGGTCACTGGAACAGATGACCCAGGCCGATATCAGGGATCTGTTTATCTGTCCTTCCTGTGAATACGAAGAGCAGATGGAGCGCGGTCTAAAGATGGAACAGTGCCCCGAATGCGGTCTCGTCATCGCCAAGTGGGAAGAAAAAATGCGGGAGGAGGCGGAGAGGGAAAAGATCCGCCGCCGCCTGATGCGGGATCAACGGTTGAAAGGCGACCGGGATGCCGAGATGGATGCCAAGCGCAAGGAACTTGAACGCCTACGGGAGCTGGAAAAAGAGATAATGAAAGAGCTGGGCATCAGGCCACCCAGCCAGTTGTGGATGTTCTTTGAGAAATACACCATTTCTCTCAGTTTTGCCGTCACTGCTTCAATCATCATGGCGACGGGCGTTGCCTTCCGATATGTCGACAACTATCTGGATAAATTAGCCCATGAAGAACTGGTTGCGGCGGAGGCTAGCGCGGAGATTCAGGAGATTGCACCGACAGTCGCGGCGGCCATTGAACTTCAGCAGAACGGTAACGAGGAGGTGCTGACCGAAATCGCCGATGTGTCTCAGGAAATTCGAGGTCCAGGCGGTAATGAGGCTCGGCAGGAAATGGTACAAGCAGCACAACAGATGATGAAGGGGGTTGATCCGGAAAAATTTCTCGCTGTCGCAGGCAAGATGGCATTGCCTAAGATGACGGCGAAGCTGTCGGAAGGCGAAGTTGAGCCCGCGCCGGTAAATATAGCCACTATTGGCGGTGTCAGCGGATTACAGGGCATACCTTCGTTTACGCCCAAAGAATTGACTGATATGGCGCCACCGCTACTCGAGCACGGTCATGAACAAATCCTGAGCGTTCTCACCGAGAAGAAGGTGATCAGAGATGTCTACAATCCCGAAGGTCCGGATATTATCGTCGAGGCCATTGATGAAATGGACGGTTCAGCAATTGTCGACCTCATGTCGACCATCTCGAAAGACCAGGAATGGGATCAATTTCTGGCGTCGCATGTAGGTGACTACGTTCTGAGTGGCAACATTGATGAAGCGACTAAACTGGCTGATCGAATCAAGAACCCGGTGGTTCGGATTAATGCGCTGGGTCTGATCATAGAGCAACACCTGCTCAATGAAAATGCATCAGATGTGAAGATTCAAAATGCCCGAGTTCGGCTGGATCTGGAAAAAATCGCAGATCCTGATACTAAAGCTCGAGTTATTCTTGAACTTGGTGAAAGGCTGGCCAGTGCAGGAAGTGAAGCCGAACCCTATGAATCGATGGATAAGGTTGCAGCGATGGCGGCCGATGCCGAAGAACCTTTGGAAGAATCCTATCTGACATCTCGCCTGGCAGTTGCTCATATGAACAACGGCGACCAGGCGCAGGCGAAGCGATTACTCAAAAAAGCATCACGCATTGCTGGGCGTATCGGAGAGATGCCGATACGCATTTCAGCCTTTACGCGAATTGCCAGGCGTTATTACGATGTGCGCAATGCAACACTTGCCAATGAAATTCTGTCCGAGGCATCGATCCTGGTAGCATCAGAACTGGAACAGCAGGAGCGCTCAGTCGCGTTTGGCGAAATTGCGCTTGCCCAGGGTTATCTGGGTGATTTCGTGGGTGCCAGAATGTCGATCGACAATGCCAGCGAAGGGAATGCCAAACAGCAGTTGATCGCTAAAGTCGCAGAAAGCCTGATCGGTGATGGGCGATACTACGAGGCGCTGTCCTGGATGGAATCACTTGAAAACGAAGTGGAATACTCGAGGCTGGAGCTTAGACTTTCCAGTGCGCTCTACTATGAAGGCAGGACACGGGAAGCATTGAACAGAATGGAGCAGTCGGCACCGCGCATGCAACGAATCTACGAGCTTTCTGAGCGGGGGCTACTGACCAGCCAGTACGCACGATTTTTCGCCCGCCTGGGGCGGGAAGCACGCTCAGAGGAATTGTTCGTGGAAGCAGAGAAAATCAGCGAACAACTGACCGGTCGCAAGGCGCAGGTCAACCTGGCGCTCGTGGCCCTGGATAGGGCGAGGGTGTTCCAACTGCATCGGGCCAAGGAGATCATCATCGACGAATTAACGGACAGTGTGGTGAAAGATCCGATTGACACGGAAATCCTGGCAACGGAGCGAATCATCAAGAATCTCTTGCCTGAAGATCTTTACATGGAATCCGCTGAGTAGGGATTTATTCTGTAATTGAATGCCTTTTATTCATATTTGCCGTCTTAACATTCCAGGCGGAATATATAGAATTCAGGCTATTAAGGTTCTTCGGAGTTACAGGTCATGTCCGCATGTCATTGCTACAATCTCGGCAGTCATCTTGGCTGCCCGGAACTCAAAGAATCCAGACCTATCCGTCGAAGTAATCTGTTCAGCGGGGTAACAGCCCTGCTCGTTTCGATGTGGGTCGGTATTGTTGTCATTGCAGCGGAGCTGGCAGGACCGGAGTCATTTTCCTCGGTACCCACGCTTGAAGCCTTTCTGCGATCACTGTTTTGATTGTGGGGTTATTCTGACCCCACCTGACCATTGATCACTGAGCAATCCCGAAACTGATCGGCAAAATAATCCATGAAACATCTAAACTTGGATGGTAGATGCCGCCCGGGCGAGTACACGACGTGGATGCTGGTCGGACCAGGCTGATAATCCGCAAGAACCTCTACCAGTGAACCGTCTACAACCTTGTCGCCGACAAGCCACTTTGGAACACTGGAGATACCGAGTCCAGACAGGAGGGCGCTTCGCAATACTTCCGAATTGTTGCTTTGAAGGTTCCCGGCTACTTTGATGTGTAGCTGTTCGCTGTCTTCGACGAAGGTCGAGTGTTCGAAGTTACCGAGGTCAGTGTAAACAATGTAATTGTGATCCTTAAGATCCCGTGGATGTGTCGGCATACCATGTTTTTTCAGGTACTCGGGCTTTGCCACGGTCAGCGTTGGGCTCGCACACACTTTGCGTGCAATCAGGTTCGAGTCACGCAGATTGCCCATTCGGAAGGCTACATCGATTCCATCTTCGACTAGGTCGACGATACGGTCATTCAGAGAGATGTCGATACGGATGTCCGGGAAGCTCTCATAAAACCCTTCGAGACGTGGAACGATATGGAGTCTGCCGAAAGCCACGGCGGCACTGACCCTGACTAGACCCTTGGGTTGAGTCTGTAGCAGGCCGACATTCTGCTCCGCGTCCTCAACATCCTGCAGAATAGCAACGCAGCGCTCATAATAGTCGGCACCGGTCTCCGTGAGACGCAGACTTCGTGTGCTGCGATTCAGGAGCTTGGCGCCAAGCCAGGATTCCAGTTCTGCGATATTTTTGCTCACCGTTGGCTGCGTACTGCCCAGTTCCTTGGCGACCGCCGAGAAACTGCCCGTTTCTACGACACGGATGAACATGTTCATGGCGGAGAGTCGATCCATCGGGATTAGTGTAGTCCCATGTCTATATAAAAATGGGGCTGGACACTTAACATTCCAAATAAGAATGAAGTGTATCCGAGTTGCCCCTATTATCAAGCCTGTTCGAATAGGTTAGGTTGTCAGGTATCTCAGCATCAGGACATAATGCGCGTCACATTGAAATGATCAACATTGGAACCTGGCTGGATATATGAGCCGTTCAGAATTTCTGGATAAGCTGTCAGAACTGCGGGCTGGTAACTGTGAGTCGTTGCCGACACCAGAGCTTGCCATTATGGCGAGAACAGTTAATCGACTACGGCGCGATGGGCTTGCCCGGCAGTGTCTTCAGTTGGGTGAGACTGCGCCTGATTTTGAGTTCATTGATGCAGGCGATACGGTCAGGAGTTTTTATTCGGTTTTAGGCAAAGGACCTGCCGTCATCAATTTTTTTAGAGGATACTGGTGTCCCTACTGCAAGACCGAGCTTGAAGCCTACGAATCAATCCAATCTGAGCTCGATGCTCTCGGATGTACCTATTTTGCAGTTTCCCCACAAAGGCCGGAAACCGCTGCTTTCTCTGCCGGGGACTACCAGATGATATTCGATAGAGATAATCGGATAGCGAGACTATTTGGTATTGTTTTTTCGCTGGACGAATCGGAGCAGGCTCTGTTCAGCAGTTGGGGGCTGGACCTCAGTGAAATTCATGGCGTGAGTCAGTGGCAACTGCCGGTACCGGCAACCTTCGTCATTTGCCCGGACAGAACCGTTGGCTACGAGTATGTCGATGTTGATTTCAGAGCCCGTTGCTGTCCCGATCAGTTAATCGAGGAGGTCAAAAGTTTCTGCCGTTGTTAGGGAAATCTATCAGGGTTTTTCGAACAATAATGTAAACCGATCAGTATTCCCCGTTACGGTCTTTCTACCCACTTCATATCTCAATTCATCATCAGGTCGATAATGCAGATCGGCGTAGTCAACAAACCGGAATCCGGCTGACTCAACTTCCTTGATGATCTGTAATGGATCCATCCGACGCCAGACTTCCCGGGTGTCCGGTTGCATATGGCGCCGGGTGTGATCGACAACACCGTATAGACCGCCCTTTTTCAACGTGTCGAAAGACGCACGGTTCAGGTTCGCTCGACCGACGGCATCAAAGTTGTGCATGTTTCTAAATGTCAGTACCAGATCGAGCTTGCGTACACCAAAGCTGAATTCCGGCATTGTATAGCGAGGTTGTTCAGTCTCAGAGCGAGTGATGCCATCGAATGGAATCACCTCAGTCGTGGAAAAACCCGGTTGGTCGACAATCATTTTCTCTACGGTGTTGGTTCCGATGGACACATAGAGTTTGCCTTTTTCCTCGAGTACCGGGCCGAGAATTTTGGTGTACCAGCCGCCCCCGGGTAAGAGCTCCAGTACGGTCTGATTATCTTCGAATCTGAAAAATTTAAGGGTTTCGATCGGTGAGCGATTGTCATCTCGGGCATGATCCTTTTCGTTTCGACGCTCATGCTCTAGTGCTGCGTTGATCTTTTCCTCTGTTGGGCTGTTTTCGGCAAGAGAAAACAGTGGAAGGCAAAGCCCGATGAGAATTAGGTATTTCATTGATATTCCTGACGACAGATTGATAGGGCATCCTAATTCAAATGTGTCGCCTCTGTCAGTAGCATCGAAATGTCAGGCGTGACATAGTAGTTTTCTGTTCGAGACAAAAGCTAGTTTGTTTCAACTACCCATTCAGGAGAAACACGATGCAGCTTCGCCAGGTTGCGCTGGTCGCCCGTCAACTAGCACCTGTTCGCCACGATATTTTCCAACTGCTTGGAGTGACCTCTGATTTTGCCGATGAAGGTGTCGGTGCGTTTGGTTTGGAAAACTCTGTCATCGCCATTGGTAATACCTTTCTGGAGATTGTTGCCCCCGTTGAGGAAAATACGACTGCCGGGCGACTGTTGGATCGACGCAGGGGTGATGGTGGATACATGGTGATTGCGCAGGTAGACGACATCGGGCCTGTCAGTGAGCGTATCTCTGGTCTTGGCCTACGCAAAGTCTGGGAGACTGATCGTGAAGAGGTCAGTGCGTTTCATGTACATCCAAAAGATGTTGGGGCAGCGATAGTCTCGTTCGATCAGATGAGACCGCCAGAGGAATGGCTTTGGGCCGGGCCGGGGTGGCGTGACCGGCGTGCTGCCAATGTCACGACGATATCCGGTGTCACGATCCAGGCAGCGGATCCCGAGGATATTGCCGGACGCTGGTCCCGGGCTTTCGATGTTGAGGCTATTGTCGATGACGGTAGATTTGTCCTGACTCTGGGTCAGAGTGAAATCAGAGTGGTCGAGGACATTGATAGTCGTGGTGACGGGGTTGCCGGAGTGCGGTTTGACACCACTGAGATCGCACGGGTTCGTGCCGCGGCCGACCAACTGGGAATTACCTGGGCAGACGGGGAAATTGAAGTCTGTGGCACGCGATTTCAGTTCAGGTCTTTGTGATGCTGTTTCTCTTCGGCGAATCCGTCCGATCCAAATGTACCGATGTGGGCAGTCATGACTGTGGGGTCTGTCGCGGCAGACAGCCATTTACAGAGCAGATAGAGAGCCTCTGGTTCTGCCTCTTTGCTATTCCGCTGATACGAATTGAAGACCGTGCCCGCTATTGGCGCTGTGAAAACTGCCTAAGTGCGTTCGATCGAAACAACCTTGAGGAACCTGCTCACGTACCTCTGGTAAAACGTGTCATCGCCTACCTGCTCTTGGGATACAGGCAGGACCAGCACGAGAGTATTGCCAGCGAGATCTGCCTCAAAATTACGGGATTCGAATATTCGGGGCGTGAATACAAAGAGGCGATTGCCTTTCTCGATAGGGGTGATGTGGAAATGGCGGACATCGTTCGCACGAGTGCACCGGCTATGAATGCGATTGGCAAGCAGGCGGTACTGGAAGCTGCGTTTCTCACGACTTACCTTTGCTGCGATATGCAGTATGAGGACCGTTTGCGAATCAATCTGATCGGCAACTCACTGGATGTGGGGCTTGAGTTCGTCGAATACGCCATTCAGCAGACTCGAAAACAAAATTACTATGGTGTCCGCCGGTTGATGCACTCCGAATCGGTGGGGTCGGAATAGTTATTCCATAGACAACTGCCGTCCGATTGGTAGTAAAATTCAAAAAACCTAACTTTACTCACTATGGCTGACGAACCCGCTGCCGCGTTGCAGTCCCGATTTCATAACTACCGTCTGGATAAGAAAGCCGTTCCCATGGCGCAGGTTCTAAGCCTGGTCCAGTACATGGAAACAAAGGGTATCCCGGTGGAGGTCAGCCTTGCTGACACCGATATTGACCCCAACTGTAGTGACAGGGTCAGCTACCGGCAACGTGTTACACAGCTGTCAAACATGGTCAGACTTGTCGGCATGAATGGGCGTTGGCTCGATTCATCCAGATCCGTATCTATCTCGGACTATGGATTACTTGGCTATGCCATGATGAGTAGCGCCACGTTGGAACAAGCTGTTCAGATTGCGGTTAAGTATCATCGAATGGCAGGCGCCATGTTCGAGTTGGAATTCGAAAGTGACGATCATGAAGCAGTGTTGCGAATAGAACATTTATTGCCGAGTGGACCTGTGGGGCAGTATGTCGTCGAAGAGCTGTTTATCGGCGTTGCTGGCTTGATCGGTCTGCTACTTGGCGAGGATCACATCCCGTCACGGATACTGCTCAACTACGAAGCTCCCCCATATTTTGAGAAGTACGAAAACCGCTTCAGGTGTCCGGTTATTTTTGATCAGATTCACTGCGAATACAGATTTTCCATTGAAGATCTGAGAAAACCATTGGCCGAGGCAGACGCAAACACCGCCCGAATTTGTGAAGAGTCCTGCCGTAAACTGCTCAGTCAGATGGAGATTGAAGAGGATATTATCTCCCGTATCTGTCATCTGCTGCTCAGTACACCAGGTGAGTTTCCGAAACTCGATGCGGTGGCGAAAAAGCTCTCACTGGGTGCACGAACCTTGCGTCGTCGCCTTAATGAACTCGGCACCAGTTATCAGAAGATTCTGGATGATGTCAGGCGAGAGCTTGCCATCGAGTACCTTCAGACGACAAATCTCACTGTGCAGGAGATTGCCGAACTGCTGGGTTATAGCGAAGTGACCAACTTCCGGCGGGCTTTCATGCGTTGGGTCGATCTGTCCCCTTATCAGTATCGTAAACAGCTATCCGAGCCAGCATAATCTGAGGCTTATCTCCGCCTGCAATTTCGGCACTAGTCTTTGCTGCAGATCGCGGCGAGATTGGAAATGCTGATGCTGCGCTGGGTCTGTCTGACTCGATTTCGATCGTGGCCATTGGTTAGATAGGCAAAGCTGATACCCGTCTCGGGATCTGCCCAGGCTATCTGCCCGCCGGCCCCGGCGTGACCAAAAGCACTGGGTGAATTGGTATGGCCGAAGCCACGATGAGAACGTTTCTCATCGCCAGAGATAACAATGCCCAGTCCGCGATTGACAGGTGATCCGGTCATTGGGTCGATCAGGTCGCCGGTCCTGGGTTTTGTAACGAAGGCCATTGTTTCGTCGTTCCAGATTTTTTCCCCGGAATGGGTGTTGCCAAGCAACCCCTGGTAGAAGAGCGCCAGGTCAGCTGCTGACATGGTGCCCCCGCCGCCAGGTACGGGTGTGATGCGATTTATCGGTCTGTTGAAGCTCTCGATGGCCTCGGTCGTGACTTCCGTGATGGGTGGCACTGGCAGACCGAGTGCCTTGTAGTCATCCTCTGTCAGTTCTTCACCGTGATGACTGATTGTTGCGATTCTATGGTGATGTATTTCCGGGATACCTACCCATAGGTCTTCGAGTCCTAGCGGCAAAGAGATTCTGTCCCTGACAAAGGACGCATAGGATTGACCACTTTGACGCTCTATCAGTTCTGCGATGATCCACATTGAAGAAGTTGGGTGATATTCAAATTGGGAACCTGGTTCCCAGTTGAGTCGCCATGATGCGAATCGTTCAAGGCGTCTTTGCTTGTCGGCCCAGTCTTCTACTCGAAATGGGGCATGGGGGAAACCGGCGGTATGCAGGAACAACTGCTCAATGGTTATTTCGCCCTTGCCATTCCCGGCAAATTCAGGGATGAGGCTGGTGACCGTGTCATCGACGTTTAATTTTCCTTCCTGAATCAGCAACCAGGCAGCCGCTGATGTGATTGCTTTGGTCGAAGAGAAGATGCAATAGAGAGTTTGATTCGTCGCATCGCCGTATGTTTCGAAATAGACAAGTCGTCCGTTTCTGGCAACTGCTATCTGGGCAGAAGGAAGAAGGCCTTCATCGACCTCTCTTTTGATGCGCATGGACAAATCCATCAGTTTCCCGGGATCGACTCCTGCATCTTCGGGGGAGGACATAAAGGCTGTTGGTGGCATGTCGTGCTCGATTGGATTGCTGATTCGATTATAGAAGTGTGCTGCGACATCGCTATGGTGATTTCAGTCACAACTCGATCCTGATAATCTCTGGTGATGCAGCTGTATCTTACCGAAAGCCGCTTCCTGCGAATTTCGTCGTTTGCCATCTTTTATCTGGCACAGGGACTACCCATTGGATTAATTTCCATCGCCTTGCCCGCCTGGCTTGCAGAACAGGGTGCCTCCGCTGCTGATATCGCCTACTTTGTCGCGATCTCCGGTCTGCCCTGGGGGTTCAAATTGCTAGCAGGTCCCGTAATGGACAGGTTTTCGCTGCTCGCCATGGGTAGGCGAAGACCGTGGGTGATAGCGTCCCAGGGTGGGCTGCTTATTGCCATCTGTTTGCTCGGTACAACCCATGATCCGGTTGAAAATATTGTTCTTCTCACCTGGTTTGCCTTCGTTGTAAATATGTTTGCGGCCGTACAGGATGTTGCCGTTGATGGCATGGCAATCGATGTCCTACCTGAAGATGAGCGGGGGCGTGCCAACGCGTTCATGGCTTTTGGTCAGGTAGCTGGGTATTCAGGCTCCGCCGCGATCTGTGCTATTGCTCTTGTGCGATTTGGCCTTGCTGGTGCGGCTATTGTCCTTGCATCGGGTGTTTTCGGCATATTCGTCTGGGGTGTCATCGTCAGAGAAAGGCAGGGTGAGAAACTCCTGCCCTGGACCGAGGGTGTAGCAACGGATAGATCCGTTGCCCTGCAGGCGACTGACTGGACCAGCATTCTCGTGAACCTGCTGCGAGTGATCGTGATGCCGGCAAGCAGTCTGCTGATTCTTATGGCGTTGTTCTGGCGAATCCAGTCGGGATTCTGGGTGACAGCGACACCGATTGTTGTCGTCAATCAGTTGGGTTTTAGCAGTACCGATTATTCATCCTGGATAGCAACTGCCGGATTCATCGCCGCCGTTCTTGGGCTTGTCTTTGGTCCAATGATTGACCGCTCTGGTAGCCGGAAGCTTCTGCTGTCGGCGCTCATCGGGCTTGGCGCGCTGCATACCGGCGCTGGACTATTAGTCGATCTGTGGACAGAGTCCTGGTTCCTGTTGGTCATTCTGTTTGCAGACCAGTTCCTAACGCAGATCATCTTCATCTGCTTCATCGCCCTGCATATGAATATCTGTTGGGAGCGCATTGCTGCGACACAGTTCGCTATTTACATGGCCTGGTCTAACCTGGCGCGTTCAATTGGGGCTGGCATCTACGGTGAGCTACAGCCCCATCTGGCCATGGGGCAGGAGTTCATCGTGATGGGGATATCCTGTTTTCTTGCAGCGGCCATGCTTTCAGTAGTCAATATCGAGCGGCATGGTCAACGGCTGGACGAATTGCGGGAGGACATGGAACCTCAGGGGGACATGTCACGCACGACGTAATGCAGGGAGCCAGCTACTTTCCAGCCAAAAAGCCAGAGAGCGGCCGCTGCGGATTTTCGGCTGAGCTGCGATCAGCGCTGAGCTGCGATCAGCTCAGCCGAAAACTGCTAACCAAACTCGGCAATGACACCAGAGATAGATTCCTTGGCATCGCCAAAGAGCATCCGTGTGTTTTCACCAAAGAAAAGTGGATTGTCGACACCTGAAAAGCCTGACGCCATCGAACGCTTGAGGACGAACACGGTTCGGGCCTTGTCGACATTGATAATCGGCATGCCCCAGATTGGACTGTCTTCGTCTTCACGGGCACTTGGATTGACGACATCGTTGGCGCCAATGACAACCGCGATATCAACGTTTTCGATGCGTGGATTGATATCGTCCATTTCCACCAACTGTTCGTAGGGCACATCGGCCTCTGCGAGCAACACGTTCATATGTCCCGGCATTCGCCCGGCAACCGGGTGTATGGCATAGCTGACCTCAGCACCATTGTTTTCGAGAATCTCACCGAGTTCCTTTACAACGTGCTGCGCCTGGGCAACAGCCATGCCGTAGCCAGGCACGAAACAAACATTGCTGGCGGCTTCGAAGAGGTAGTAAGCATCCTCGACAGAAATTGGCTTGACCTCTCCTTCGATGGCTTTGCCCTGTTTTACTGCACCAAAGCCGCTGAATAGAACATTGGCGAGGGAGCGGTTCATGGCTTTACACATGATGTTGGTCAGAATGATGCCTGCCGCACCAACGAGCGATCCGGCGACGATCAGAATATTGTTGTTGATCGCGAAACCAGCGGCACAGGCTGCCAGACCTGAATAGCTATTAAGGAGCGAAATAACCACCGGCATATCTGCACCGCCGATCGGGATCACTGCCATCACACCCAGCACCAGTGCAAGCCCGAGCATGGCGTAAAGCCATTGGGAGTCCGCCGCAGGGTCAACTGCAAACATGTAGCCGCAGTAGACGATAGCCACAAGGAGCAGGCTGTTAACCACTCTCTGGCCTGTAAACACCAGAGCGGCGCTATTGATGGTTTCAGACAGCTTGCCGTAAGCAATCAGCGATCCGGTAAATGTGACGCCACCGATCAGGATGGCGATCAATACGGTCACAGCAGTGAATGTGCTGACATCGCCGCCATAGAGCGTCGACCAGCCAACGAGGAGGCTGGCTGCCCCGCCTGAGCCGTTAAAGAGCGCAACCATCTCTGGCATGGAGGTCATGGAGACGAGCCGTGCAGCCAGGGCGCCGATAATCGTGCCTATGAGGATGCCACCGATGATGTATTCATAGCTGACAATGCCTTCAGCGGTAAGTCCAGCGACTACAGCAATCAGCATACCGACCGAGGATAGAAGGTTACCGCGTCTCGCTGTTGCTGGAGATCCGAGCATCTTCAGTCCGAAGATAAAGAGGGCTGCCGAGAGGATGTACGCAAAGTTTGCAATCATTTCGATACTCATTTGCCGCCACCACTCTTGCTCTTGAACATGCCGAGCATGCGGTCGGTGACGAGATAGCCGCCGACGACATTGATCGTTGCAAATGTGACAGCTGCGGCACCTAGCCAGGCGCCAATTTCGCTGCCGACCATACCGGCGGTTAGAAACGCACCCGCGAGGGTGATGCCGGAAATAGCATTAGCACCGGACATGAGCGGCGTATGCAGCGTTGCCGGTACTTTCGATATCAGCTCAAAGCCGAGGAATATCGACAGAACGAGAATGAAAGTTAGAAATACGATTTCCACCTTAGCTCTCCCTTATATTCTTGATGGTTTCGTTAACGATGCCGCCGTCATGTGTAATCACGCAGCCCTGAAGGATGTCGTCCTCAAGGTCGAGGTTGAAGCTCTTGGCTTCTTCATCCCAATACTCCGAGATAAGATTGAAGAGGTTCGAAGAGTACATCTGGCTGGCATCCCTTGAGACCTGGGCTGGCAGATTGGATACACCGAGAATGGAAACACCACCGATCTCGACCGTTTCATCGGGTTTCGAGCCTTCGACATTCCCGCCTGAATCGACTGCCATATCAACGATCACGCCACCGGGTTTCATGGCCTCAACCATGTCAGCGGTAACGATGCGTGGGGCAGGGCGACCAAATACCTGAGCCGTCGTGATGACAATGTCAGAATCGCTGATAACGTCTTTCATGCCCTGGCGCTGCATCTCGAGTTGTTCCGGCGTAAGTTCCTTGGCATATCCGTCTTTGGTCTGACCGGTTTCACCGAGGTCTATCTCGACAAATTTTCCGCCGAGTGATTGGACCTGTTCGGCGACCACCGGTCGGGTATCGAACGCTTCGACACGGGCTCCAAGTCGTTTTGCCGTGGCGATTGCCTGCAAACCTGCAACACCAGCACCGATGACGAATACCTTGGATGGGCTTAATGTACCGGCAGGCGTCATCATCATGGGCAGAATGCGATCAAGTTTCTGTGCCGCAAGAATTACCATCACATAGCCAGCGAGGTTCGCCTGGGAACTCAATGCATCCATTTTCTGGGCACGGGTTGTGCGAGGAATCATTTCCATGCTGATCGCCGTGGCACCCTGAGATGCAAGAGCATCAACCAGCTCATGCTCGTTATAGGGGTCGAGGTAGCTGACCTGGATAGCACCACTTTTCAGCAGGCTGACTTCATCAAGCTCTGGTTTGCGTACACGGAGCACAATGTCCCCGTTTGAAATCATAGCGCGACGGTCCGATGTTACCGATGCCCCGGCTTCTTCATAGTCGGCGTCACTGTATCCGGATTGCATCCCAAGTCCCGATTCCACGGTGACTGTGCACCCCGCACGGGTCAGCTTTTTCACCGAATCGGGAATAAGAGCGACGCGGCGCTCATTAGCCCACGTTTCCGCGGGAACCACGATTTGCATAGTGTCCTCACTAAATCAATTGGCGAGTAGTGTCGACCGAATAGAGGAAAAACCACCGGTCGGATAAGGGGCTGAAAGTTAACACGATTGAAAGTCTTTTTCTAACCGGTAGGCGTTCTAACGTGTGAAAATTAGGAATTCATTGAGTGACGGTATTTCATCATTGGCTCGATATCACCCGCGGGTTTGGCCTGTTGAATTGGAATTGATATAAAGGTGGCCTCATTAAATCGGGTATTGAAATGAGCTGGCACCAGGAAGCAACCGAGATTGAGCTCAGGCGACAGCTGTCGAAGCAGCAGGGTGGTGAGGAATCCATCGCTAGCCAACATTCCAAGGGTCGACTGACGATTCGTGAGCGAATAGATGAGCTGGTTTCACCCGGTTCGTTTGAAGAACATGGTGAAGGTGCAGGGTTCGCTGAGAAGGACGAGAGTGGGGACATAGAAAGCTTTTCTCCAGCCAATTATGTTGTCGGATTCGGTGAACTGGATGGTAGACGGGTGGCTGTCGGTGGAGAAGACTTTACGCTCAAGGGCGGCTCTCCCAATGGAGCCGGTCTAAGAAAGAGCGTCTACGCAGAGGAGCTTGCGGTTCAATTTAAGGTGCCTTTGATTCGCATGCTTGAGGGTGGAGGAGGCAGCGTTGCCGGATCAAGCGGATCGAAACCGACAACAGTGGGTTCACCTGTATATGCAGAGCCCCGTTTCAGGATCATTGCCGAGGCAATGAGTAAAGTACCGGTGGTTTCAGCAGCAATGGGGCCGGTTGCCGGATTCCCGGCAGGGCGCCTGGTGGCATCTCACTTCTCTGTCATGGTCAAGGAAACGTCTCAGGTCATGGTGGGTGGGCCAGCGTTGGTTGAGCGAGCGTTAGGTGTATCTCTCACCAAGGAGGAACTGGGTGGCTGGCGTATTCATACCCGTAGCGGCATTGTTGATAACGTCGC
>JABHYO010000201.1 GCA_018656865.1 Gammaproteobacteria bacterium
CGACTCAATCTGGCAAAGGGTCACTTTGAATTGAACAAAGGCCGCGTCTAAAGCTGCGTGCTGGAGTCCGGAAATCTAGTGAACGTGTCCGTGCTCGATCTCTTCGTCAGTCGCAGGGCGAACGGTTTCAATGGTCACCGAAAAGTTCAAGGTTACGCCTGCCAGTGGGTGATTGGCGTCGATGGTGACGATTTCCTCACCTACCTCTTTCACGGTGATAACACGCGAGCCTTCAGGGTCTGATGTTTTGAACTGCATGCCAGGTTCCAGCTTCTCGACCTCTCCAAAAACTTCAAGTGGTACCTGCTCGATAAGGTCTTCAATGAATTCGCCATAGCCGTCTGCGGGGCTGATGCTGACACTGAAGCTTTCGCCCGTGTCTCTACCTTCCAGTTCGTTCTCAAGACCCGGGATCAGTGATCCTGTGCCATGCAGGTAGACAAGTGGGTCGGTACCCTCGGATGAGTCAAGGGTAGTGCCATCGCCGTCCTTGAGTTCATAGTGAATAGTAACGACGGAGTGTTTCTCGATAGTCATGGTTTATCCTGTTTCCTATTTTCTGGACTCGAAGTCACTAGCGCTGGCTCGAACACAAAACAGGATAGCCGCATGGCGGTGCTAGTCTGAGAGTGAAAATCATCCGAGAAAACGGCAGGAGATCGATTTGGGTATGTGTGAGCGGCGTATGATAATGAATTCAGGCGAAAATGTGCAGGCGGATTAGCGAGATTCGTCTGGCTCTTCCTGTGTGCAGACCCAGCCCCAATTCTGAAGTTTGCCGACCAGAAATTCAGCCTTGGATTCGCAGTAGCCAGCCGTTGCTTCCGCGCTCCAGGGGTAGCTAACAGTCCCTTCAGATGGCTTCTCGTACTTGACCCGGCAGGGTACTTCCCAGCCCTTGTGCTCATAGTCAACCGAAACGGTTCGAACTTCGTTGTTAGCCCGACACGTAAATTCATCCGCAACAGTTGTAGAGGCCGACAGAATAAAGAGCGCGGACAACAGCAGACGAATCATCGATATGTATCTCTGGTCAATCAGATAACAGTTTATTCACCTCCCGGCGAGTTTGCACGTAGGAGTCTGTAAGTAATTTGTTAAGTTCCGATATCCAATTGGGTACACTGCGACCTTTATTAACAAGGGCAGTGCGATTTTGAAAGAATATAGACAGCACAAGTTTGAACTGCCGGAAGGCGCAACGGATATCCTCCTGGTTCGTCACGGCGAGTCCCGACCTGCATCACCGGATGACCCCTTTCCTCTAGTGGATGGTCACGGTGACCCGGAACTTGCGCCTCAGGGGCGAGAACAAGCTGTGGCCGTTGGAGAGCGGCTGAAGAGCCTGCCCATCAATGCTGTCTATGTGACAAATTTGCGCAGAACCGCCGAAACCGCAGAACCTCTCTGCCGTCACCTTGCTATAGAGCACCGGGTTGAGCCGGATTTGAGGGAAGTTCACCTGGGAGATTGGGAGGGTGGCGTATTTCGCATCAAGGTCCATGAAAATGATCCGATTATTCAGGAAATGCACCAGGAGCAGCGCTGGGATGTCATTCCGGGTGCAGAATCGACAGAATCGCTGCGGGAAAGGGTATCGCGCGGGCTTCGTAATATTGCCTCAAATCATCCGAACGAACTGGTGGTGGCGGTCGCTCATGGTGGCGTGATCGGTCATATCATCGCCAACGCCACTGGGGCGACACCGTTTGCCTTCAATGGTTGTGACAATGGTTCAATTTCGAGGATCGTCATGGTTGACGGTGAAATCGTTGTTCGAGGATTTAATGATGTCAGTCACCTTGGCGGTGCGGGTTCGATGACCTCGATGATGACCTGAGACCGACGTATCAGGATTTTGGGTCAGAAAGGTCTTTTGACTCAAAAACAGCTTTGCCGGCGGTTTTCACAGATGTGGTTTTCACAGATGTTGTTTTCTTTTCTTCTTCCTTTTTACTGACAACCTCTGGAAGGGGTTCGATGTCTTTGGCGCCGAAGACAGCTTTCCCGGCAGTACTGGTCTGTCCCTCTTGTATTTTTTTTCGGATTTCTTCCGGGCTTTGGGCGATTGATCGTCTGCGGGATGAGGTTTTTGTCGGTTCCTCAGCTACGGGTGGCCCATCGAGATCTTTTGCAGCAAATGTCGACGCGCCTGATACGGTTGAGCTTCTACTAGCCAGTTTCCTGCGAATTTCATCCGGAGACCGTGCGATCTTCTGACCCTGCTCGTCCAGGGCGTGCCCCTTGCTTAGTTCTCTCGCAGCAAACTCTGCTCGCCCTTTTATGATGTCTTCAATCGACTGGTGCTCGTCATGATGAAGGGCGACCTGCTGATTCAGCACCGCCAGTTCACGGGAAGCAGAATAGATACCCTTGTCCAGTGTATTGATGTCGTCCTCGAAACTTTTTTCTTCTTCTTTCGTAATCAGGTCAGGGTTACGAGCCAGTTCCTGCGGGCTGAGTGATGTGTCGCCACTCTTTCCTATGCTTGTCTTGCTTTTGGCCCTGAAATTTTGAACTTTGAATTCCAGCTTCTGCCTTGCCGCTTTGACTTCCCGGTGACTCAGGTCGATAAATGCTGACGGAATTTTCCGGGCGGTCAGGTTATCGGCGACCGTCATTCTTGCCTGGAGGATTTCGTGATCGTGGGTGCGAAGGCTGAGGTTGGTGCTATCACCCGAATGTTCGAGTGCGCTGGCCAGCGCTTCGAATGTCAGTCTCAGTTCAGCCTTGAGGTCGGCATCGATAAGACAGTAGGTCTCATTCGATTCTAGTTTGCGCAATCGCCTGAATTCGTTGAGTAGCTTCTCTTCGATTTCAGTCAGATCGCTGTCGATATTTTGAAGAATTGGATCCAGAGGATTACTCCTTGTTCAGATCTTCCGTCACGGCTCGGAGAATCTGTCTGCAGGATATCTGGCCCACAAGTTTGCCGTCCTGAAGAACAGGGCGACGCCGGCGCTTGTTGTCAAGCATGGACGCGGCCACATCCATGATATCGGCATCTATGTCGGCAACTTCAACATTGGTTTCCATGACTTCATTGACGAGGGAGCCGCCGGGGTCGCTGCCGTTGTAAACGCTGGTCATCAAGGCTCGAAGACAATCGAGTTCCGAGAGCACGCCAACGAGTTTGCCATCATCATCGACAACCGAAGCACCCGATGCCTTGTTGTTCAGAATCTGCTGGGCTGCCTCGTACATATTCATTTTCGGGGAAACTCGAACGTCGCCCTCGGCCAAGTATCTTTTAATTCCAGATGTCACATCAATATCCTGTGGCTTTTGTCGCAGAGTTTGAGCGATCTCGGGACTTGTTACAAGCGGCTCAAAGCCGCTGCCATAGAGTGTCGAAAGAGATCGTCATGGCGCTGGCGATTCCTTCGGAATCCAGAATCACAACAGTTGGATAGTCGGTCCCGGTCAGAGAGACCATGGCACATTTTGTACCATAGACAGCAACGTAGGAGGGTGATTGTTGTTTGAGTTCAGAATCTATCCATTTTCGACTCGAAAGTGGGGCGTCTTCACCACCCTCACCGATAGCGATAACGTTAACGTGGATGCCTGCCTTGACCCTTGCGCGGGTAAATCCTGGAAAGGGCCGATACAGGTATTTTCTGATCTGCCGTGAAGAATAGACACGGTAGGTTTTGTCGGGCTCATCCGACATGGTGTTGAGGATATCCCTGAGGAAGTATTCAACCCCTTCGTCGCCTTCGTAGTGAAAAACGCGGGTCAGACTGCTATCCGGTGCAATCTGCCGAAGATCGGGAAGAATCTCATGTTCGAGTCGCTCCACGGCATTTTCCGTTTCCTGTTGTCTCGCTTTCGCTTGTCGCAGTAATACCTCGGGTGGCTCTGCGCAAAAAAACCGGCGCTTGCCCTGTGGAAAGTAGGTGACGAGGGATTGGGTTTTGAGGCGCTTCAACTCTTCGTAGGTAGTCCCTCGATTGAGACCGGCTGCAGTGGCGATGTCCCGAATGGAGCTGGGACCCAGCTTTAGAAGTGTCAGATAGAGGTCTGTCTGGCGGTTTGAGAGACCAAGCGTTTCGAGGGTTTCGTGAATAATCATGTCAATAATGTGATGACAAATAGTATTGGCGGCCTGTATTCAATACATATATTGATATTCCTTGTGTGTTAATGTCAATTGAAAGGTGACATATGTGTGGCTGTGCTTGTGCCAGATCAACAAGATTTCCCTCGATCAGGCTGGAGTCGAAAACGGCAGCAGGGACATGATTGCATCCAGGGTTTCGGCACGTGAGTGACCCTTGCGCCAGGCGAACCCAATATCACGATAGAACTGATCGATTGGCAACCGAGTAGTGCGGATGCTTGTGTTGTCCAGGAGGCCGAGAGCCATATCCGGGACAAGCGTCACACCGAGATCGTTGTCGACCATCCGAATCAGCATTTGCAGGCTGTTGGCACCGAAAGTGTGAATCTGCCTGTGCCCCTTGAGTCGGCAACCGGCCAGAGCATGATCTCGCAGGCAGTGGCCGTCATCGAGTAATAACAGACTCTCATCGGGTAGCGAATCGAAATCAGGATTTTGAGCATCGATCAGCCGGGAAGACTCATGGCAGGCCAGGGAGAACCCTTCGCGATAAATCACGCGAGTTTCGACTTGACCAACATCATAGGGTAAGGCCAGCAGGCCGATATCCAGTTTGTTGTCGAGCAGTTCTGCGATCAGGTTGGCCGTTGTGTTTTCGCGGATATAAAGCTGCATTCCGGCGAAGGATTGCTGTAGTTGGAGGGCAAAGTCAGGCACAAGAAAAGGAGCGATTGTCGGAATAGCGCCAAGCTTGATCGGCAGTGCCAGCGGGTCAGCGAAGCTTCTGGCTTCAGTAACGAGATCCTCTGCCTGCATGATGATATAACGCGCACGATCAGCAATATCGTCCCCGGCTGCAGTAAATGCCACTGATTTGTTGGTTCTCTCAACAAGCATGATACCTAGCGCTTTCTCCAGCTCTCGAATGCCGGTCGATAGCGTTGACTGGCTAACATTGAGAGTGGATGCAGCGCGACCAAAGTGCAATTGTTCACGTAGTGCTACAAGGTACTGCAACTGGCGAATTGGTGGCAGGTGCACGTCGATTAATCCCTCGCCACTGGAGCGACATCGTTGATAAAGGTATCAAGCTGATCAATCTTCTGCTGACCCTTGCCGAGGGTGAAGTCCGGGATGATGAGTTCATCGACTCCGGCTTCTCGGTAGGCAGCAACAGTATCTCTAACCTCATTTACATTCCCGGCGATGATGGGACGGTCCGATGATTCCCTGATCTTGCTGAGAAATGCGTCATCGTCCGAGAGAAAGAGTAGGGCTACCGCAGAGCGTTGTATCTCATCCGGTGATCGGCCGATGGTTTCGCAGTGCTGATCCAGGATGGCCATCTTCGATATAAGCGTCTCGACTGTTCCCCAGACGTTCCATTCATCGGCGTAGGTAGCGGTAATGCGCAGCGTGACTTTCTCACCGCCACCGCCGATCAGGAGCGGTAGTCTGTCCTGTTTTGGTTTAGGTTCGAGGCTGGCATTGTCGAGGGTGTAGTAGGACCCGGCAAAATTGGCCTGCTTCTCGGTGAACAGTTTCTTGATGACCTGACAGGCTTCCTCGAGGCGTTCAAGACGGCCGCGGACAGTGGAAAACTCGATCCCGTATTGCTGGTGTTCGTTTTCCTGCCATCCGGAACCCAGGCCTAGTATCAGTCTGCCGTCACTTATGTGGTCGAGGGTTGCTGCCATTTTTGCCAGGACTGCAGGGTGGCGGTAGGTATTGCCCGTAACCATTGTTCCCAGCCTGACGTTCGGTACCTGAGGCGCCAGGGCCGCGAGGGTGGTCCAGGCCTCGGGCCAGGGTGATGACGTATCCTCGGCGTTGGGCATGAAGTGGTCGGCCAGCCACAATCCGTCCCATCCGGTTGCAGCGATATGCTTTCCGAGCGACAGGGTTTCTTCGAACGGTAGCATCGGGGTTGGCCAGAAACTGAATCTCATGGGGATCATCCTTGTTTGTTAAATCGAGGGTTAAGCAAGTCGAAAGTTACGCAAATCGAGAGCTAGACAAAACGAGAGGTTATACAACACTGATGTTCATTTCTAATGATCGGTCTAAAAAAAGGCGTATGATGCGTCCGATTTAATCTGGGAGTAGTACGATTGTGAATGGTGCCGAAAGTCTGATGAGGTCCTTTGTGGCTGCTGGTGTAGATGTCTGTTTTGCTAATCCAGGGACGTCAGAGATGCACCTGGTGCAGGCTATTGATGCAGTGCCGGAGATGCGCGGTGTGCTGGCGCTCTTTGAAGGTGTGTGCACGGGTGCGGCTGACGGCTATGGTCGCATGACCGGTCGACCGGCGACGACGGCGCTGCACCTGGGGCCAGGTCTCGGTAACGGGATTGCCAATCTTCACAATGCCCGTAGAGCGGCAACACCTATTATCAATCTTGTTGGTAATCATGCGCTCTATCATCTCGATCTTGATGCACCGCTCACCTCTGATATCGATACTCTGGCAAAAAATGTTTCCAGTTGGATCAAATCGGATTCAACAGCAGAATCATTAGCGCAAGATGGTATGCAGGCGCTCGCATCTTCTCTGACGGCGAGGTCCGGTTCCGCAGGCCAGATCTCGACCATGATTATCCCTGTCGATGCCTGCTGGAGTCCGGCTGAAGGTGCAGCGGATATGCCGGTTGTACCTGAAAGAACCAAAGTCGATGAAGCGCTGGTCAGGAAAGTAGCGGAAAGTCTTGATCCCGGCTCACTGATCCTGCTCGACAGTGATGGGCTGTCAATCCCGGCAAGGATTGCCGCCAACAGGATCGCCGCCAAGACCGGATGTCGCATTTCCATTGGCTGTTTTCCATCCAGGGTTGATGGCGGTGCGGGGCTGCCAGACTGCGAACGTCTGCCGTACTTCCCCGAGCATGTGCTGGGTTTTCTTAAAGGTGTGAAGACATTGGTGCTGGCCGGTGCGCAGACACCCGCCAGCTTCTTTGCTTATCCCGATACTCCAGGCGTACTTGTCCCTGAAGGTTGTGAGGTCTCTCGGTTGTCGGGCAACCATGAGAATACGACCTACGCGCTGCAGGCTGTTGCCGAATATCTTGGTTGTATCGATGGTGCCTACCAGGCCAGCGAAGCAGGGACGCCTGAATTGCGCACGGGCAAACTGTCAACTGGAGGCATTTCTGCGGCAGTTGGTGCTCTACTGCCTGAGGGAGCCATTGTCTGTACGGATTCCGGCGGCGGCGGTGCCGCTTTCGGCCCAACCCGTTCGAGTCCGCAACATACCTGGTTAAACCTTACTGGTGGTTCTATCGGTCAGGCGGGTCCGGTCGCCATTGGTGCAGCAATCGCCTGCCCGGATCGACCGGTGCTGGCACTGATCGGTGATGGTGCTTGTATGTATACCAATCAGGCCTTTTGGACCCAGGCGCGTGAGGGGCTCGATGTCACTACTGTTGTATTCAATAACGCCAAATATGGCATTCTCGAAACCGAATATCTGAGACTCGGCGTCAATGAAATTGGCGAACGGGCCGCAGACCTCTTTGATCTTTCGCGGCCTTCAATAGATTTTGTAAAGGTGGCAGAGAGCATGGGTGTACCCGGTCGGGCTGTTTCGACAGCGGAAGACTTCTCCTCGGCTCTCGCGGCGGCATTCGTCGAGCCTGGGCCTCATCTTATCGAAGCGATGCTGTGATCTGGCCTATAGATGCTGTGATCTGGTCTATAAATGGTGTCGATGTAAACCGGTGATATGTCTCACACAGGTCGTTTAGCAGAACCTGTGAAGTCGCTCACAAAAACGATAAATTATTGTTTTATATGTAGAAATCGACAGATAAACGGTAGTCTGATAATTGTCATTCAGACAATTTTGGGTATAGTTATCAGAACCTTTAGAACGAGGTTCCTGGCCTTCAGGCTACATCCGTGAACACTCGATACCACAAAGACCCCTGGATTTGCTGCAGGCTGTTGATGATTCTCACAGTCGTGTCCCTGGCGTCACCCGTTAAGGCTGCAGTTTCAGCAGGCGACCTCCGTAACAGTATTGTTCGCATCGAAGTCTTTGATGGCCGGGATGTCATTCGGGTGGGAAGTGGTTTTGTCGTACAGGGCGACAGATTCAACGGCTATATAGTCACCAATGCAGAACTGGTCTCGGATGCGGATTCCTTAACAGTACAGGTACCAACAACCGGGGCTCAGTTGGTTGCCCAGGTACTCAGAACCAATTTATCTGCTGATTATGCTCTGCTCAAAGTGAACGGTCTGGATCTGCCGGCGCTGATATTTGCCCGTAATGAGCCAATTTCCGGCGAGGTGGTCTGGTCCGCTGCCAAGCTAGGTGACAGCGATAAGGTAACGCTGAACAAGGGTCTGTTAAGAAACGGCTTTAAGCTGTCCCGCGAGGAGCCGGGCTGGTATCAACATACAGCTGCGCTGGGTGTGCGTCACGGCGGGGCATTGTTGAACGATTGTGGTGAAATTCTGGGGCTTAATTTTACCCATGGTGCTTCCGATGGCAGTGTCCGTGCGCTCGATCACCCCTCACTTCGAAAGTTTCTACGGAATCAGAATGTCAAAATGACAGATGCCAGCGGTGTCTGCGTTTCGGAGGTGGTCAAGGCTAGGGAAAAGGCAGAACTTGCCAGAGCGGAAGCTCAGAGAGCAAAGGACGAGGCGGAGAAGGCGCAGTCGGTAGCGCGGAACCTCGAAAAACAGTTAAAAGCTTCTAAGCGAAGCGGCGACGACCTGATCCGACAGACCAGGATTGCAAGGGAGCGAGCCGAGTCAGCGATCAGAGCAGCGGAATTGGCTGAGGCCAAGGCTGAGAATACGCGGCGCGAGCTGGAAGAGAAGACAACCGTACTGCGTGAGGAAACACAGGAATTGCTCAAGGTCTTCGAGGAAGACCGGAAACTGGCCGAGGCCAGGTTTCAGGATTTGCTGGCAAGTCAGCAGGAAGCGGCGGAGTCGAGGGAGCGTATTCTGATTGGCCTCTCCATTGCGCTGGTGATTATCATTGCTGTCGTCGTCTTTCTGGCACGGGTGAGGTTTAGTGGCGGACGGATGGTGGGCCGGGAGTCCGGTACTCGAATCGGTGACACCAAGATACATCGTCAGGAACTTGCTGAATACGTCCTTGATGGTCGGGATGATGACGGTATCCGGTATCTGCTGAGAATATCCGGCGATCAATTGGGCAACGATGACGGCGTCATCATCGGCAGGAACCCGAAGGATTCCCCCTACATCATCAATCACGCCGACGTTTCACGGAAGCATGCCCGTATCAGGGTGATGAAAAACCGGGTTTTTATCGAAGATTTGGGTTCAACGAACGGTACTTCTGTCAACGGACAGTCCATTGACGACAAGGGTTTGGTTTCCGTCAGCAGCGGCGATCAAATCATTATTGGTTCTGTCGTGATGAAACTCAGGGTGATGGAGGGGTAATAGAGCTATAAAACACTCAGCAAAGCTTGTTCAACCGCCTGTTTTTTCTGTAAAATTTGCCCCTGCAGAGGTAGACCAACCGGTATTTCTACGATAACGCTGCACGCCCCTTATAGGCGTGCTTTTTTTTGTACGAAACTCGCAGACAGCCGGTCTTATGTGTGAGGGTAAAAATTAATGTCCGCAGTAGAATCCAGCGATCAGGATGGTGCCCACCAAGTCAGCGATGTCGTCGTGCGTTTTGCCGGTGACTCCGGTGACGGGATGCAGCTAACTGGTAGCAACTTTACCGAGGCGACGGCCTTGTCAGGTAACGATCTGGCAACCTTCCCCGATTTTCCCGCTGAAATCCGGGCGCCTGCTGGCGCCACGTTTGGTGTTTCAGCTTTTCAAATTTATTTTGGCTCCGAGGATGTAACCACCGCAGGCGACGATGTCGATGTGCTGGTTGCCATGAATCCAGCGGCGCTGATCACCAATCTCAAGGATCTGGTGTCAGGTGGCCTGGTGATCGTGGACACGGATGCGTTCACCGATAAGAACATGGGCCGGGCTGGCTACGAGAGCAGTCCCCTGGAAGATGGTTCTCTCGATGCTTACCGGGTCGTTCCGATTGATATTACCAAACGGGTAGTTGAGTCAGTCAAACCTCACGGGTTGAACCACAAGTTCGCGGTCCGCTGCAAAAATATGTGGACACTCGGCCTTGTCATGTGGCTGTTCGACAGAGATCGTACGGCCACCATTGCCAACCTCAGGAACAAGTTCAAGAACAAGCCTGAGATTGCCGATGCCAACGTCGCGGCGTTAAATGCCGGCCATGCTTATGGCGAGACTGCTGAAATGCCTACCGGGGTCGAAGTCTACAAGGTGCCGAGGGCTGAAGTGGCACCGGGTCTCTATCGAAATACGACAGGGTCTGAAGCGCTTGCCTATGGGCTGCTCGCTGGTTCGCAACTGGCCGGTCTGCCAATGACCTTTGCCTCTTACCCGATTACACCGGCTACCAGTCTGCTGCATACGCTCTCCGGCCTGAAGCAGTTCGATGTCGTCACATTCCAAGCGGAAGATGAAATTGCCGCCGTTTGTGCGGCGATCGGCGCTTCTTTTGCCGGCTCTCTCGGTGTTACCTCCAGTTCCGGACCGGGAATTTCGTTGAAAGCGGAAGCCATCTCACTGGCAACGCAGGTTGAATTACCTCTTGTTATTGCAAACACGCAGCGGGGTGGTCCATCTACAGGTTTGCCGACCAAAACTGAACAATCGGACCTGAACCAGGCGCTGTTTGGCCGCCATGGCGATGCCATGCTGCCGGTAATCGCAGCTGCTACTTCAACGGACTGCTTTGATGCTGCCATTGAATCTGTACGCCTTGCCACCCAGTTTATGACCCCGGTGATACTGCTGAGTGATGGCTATATGGCCAATGCCTCCGAGCCCTGGCTGGTCCCGGATATGGCAGATTACGAAGCCTTCCCGGTAACGTTTGAGACCAATCCGGAAGGATTTACACCGGTAAATCGAGATCCGGTAACCCTGGCGCGAGTCTGGGCCAAGCCTGGCACACCCGGGTTGGAGCACAGAGTTGGCGGCATTGAGAAGAATTTCCTAACAGGCGACATCTCCTACGACTCAGATAACCATCAGAAGATGACAGATCTCCGTGAAGACAAGATCAATGGTATTGCCAACTACATACCGGAGCAGGAAGTCTCCATGGGTGAAACCAGTGGCAAACTCGTTGTTGTTGGCTGGGGCTCAACCTACGGCGCCATTCATCAGGCGGTGAAACGTTGCCGGCAGAACAATCTTGATGTCTCGCACGTCCATATCCGCTATCTGAACCCGTTTCCACGCAATCTCGGTGATCTGCTGGCCGGTTTTGACACCGTACTGGTGCCGGAAATGAATACAGGTCAGCTGGTGGATGTGCTCCGAGCTCGCTATTTGATCGATGCAAAACCGCTGAACAAGGTATCCGGTCAGCCGTTCAAGATCCGTGAAGTTGAGGGAGCGATCAAGTCGCTTTTGGAGGCATAGAATGAATGCACCTATATTGTCCGATAAGGATTTCGCTTCCGACCAGGAAGTCCGATGGTGCCCGGGGTGTGGTGACTACGCTATCCTGAAAACGATCCAGAAGTTGATGCCGACACTGGACGTACCTAAGGAAAACCAGGTCTTTATTTCTGGAATTGGTTGCTCATCACGATTCCCTTACTACATGAATACCTATGGGTTTCACACCATTCACGGCAGGGCTTTGTCTGTCGCGACGGGTGCGAAGATTGCCAACCCGGATCTGGATATCTGGGTCGTCACGGGTGACGGAGATGCACTCAGTATCGGCGGGAACCATACACTGCATGCACTGCGCAGGAACGTGGATCTGCAGATTCTGCTGTTCAACAACGAAATCTATGGTTTGACCAAAGGGCAGGCTTCACCGACTTCCAAGGTTGGTACTCATTCGCCATCAACACCTGACGGCTCGCTGGATATGCCGCTTCGACCGTGTGTTTTTGCCCTCGGTGCCGGCGCGCGTTTTGTCGCTCGAACTATCGATACTGAAGCCAAGATTATGACACCGATACTTCGGCGTGCTCATGATTATAAAGGCGCCTCATTTGTTGAGATTTATCAGAATTGCCCTGTCTACAACGACGGAATCTTCGAATACATTAAGAATAAGAAGAACGCCGCCGAGTCTCGGTTAATTTTGGAGCATGGCAAGCCTCTGCTTTTCGGTGCTGATAATGAGAAAGGCATACGCCTTAATAGCAAGACCTTGAAGCTTGAAATCGTCACTATCGGTGAGAATGGTATAACCGAAGACGACATTGTCGTTCACGATGAAACCAACAAGGTGCTCGCACAGATGCTGGCTGGACTCAAGACACCGGAGTTTCCTGAAGCAATTGGCGTACTCTATTGCGAAACCGATGTACCCAGCTATACGGACGAGGTGTATCAGCAGCGAATTTTCGTCAGAGAGAAAAAAGGTGCAGCGGATATGAATGCGCTGCTCCGAACCGGACACACCTGGACTGTTTCCTGAACTGAGATATGGCAGAGTTCAATCCCGAAGACAATATCGGCACGATCCCGATACAGGAGAAGCACCAGTTTGAGGTAGCTAACCTGCAGACCTTTATGGAAGAAAATGTCGCAGGGTTCAGCGGAACCCTCACCGTTGAAGAGTTTGCTGGTGGGCAGTCCAACCCGACTTACCTTTTAAGTGCCGGTGCTGAACAGTATGTTATGCGCCGTAAACCACCGGGAACCCTTCTGAAATCGGCCCATGCGGTCGATCGTGAGTACAAGGTGATGACGGCGCTCTTTGATACCGATGTGCCGGTTGCCAAGACCTATGCGCTCTGTACCGATGATGATGTTATTGGTACCTGGTTCTATATCATGGAATACCTGGACGGGCGGGTCATTTGGGATAGCACCTCCGGCGCGTACACACCCGAAGAGCGAGGTGAGATGTGGGATACCGCCAATGATGTGCTGGCACGACTGCACAACGTAGACTACGAAGCGGTCGGACTCTCAGACTTCGGCAAGCATGGTGAGTATGTTACGCGTCAGTTATCACGTTGGGCCGGGCAGTACGAGTATACGAAAACGGTCGAAGATCCTTATATGGATAATTTGATCGACTACCTGTCGAAAAATATTCCAGAAGAGGACAAGACCAGTTGCAGCATCGTTCATGGTGATCCGAAGATCGATAACATGATGATGCATAAGGATAGGAATGAGGTAATAGGAATCCTCGACTGGGAGCTTAGTACCCTCGGTAATCCGATTTCTGATTTTGCCTATATATGCATGCGTTTTCGTGACTCACTGCGTGGAGTCGACCTCAAATCGTTAGGTATTCCCAACGAAGAGGAGTATGTCGAAGCTTACTGCAGGCGAACCGGCCGATCCGGTATCGAGAACTGGGACTATTACATCGCCTTCAACATGTTCCGGCTGGCGGCAATTCTTCAAGGAATTGCCAAGAGGGTGCAGGACGGTACAGCCGCTGGTCAAAACGCGGAAGAGGCCGGTTCAGGTGCCTTAGAACTCTCCAAACTGGCCTGGGCGCAGATTGATTCAAGCGTGAAGATCGACTGATCCAAGACAGCCTTATTCTCAATTCCTGACATGTTGCCGAGCCAGAATCTTAGGGTTACCCCTGATTCTGGTCTTTGGTGTCAATCCTCTATCTGTACACCCAATGAATTCAATGCGCCTGCCAACATTCGGTACTGGCCGCAGGTGAATATAAGATCCAGCATCTGATTGGTGGAATAGGTTCGGGACAGGCCATCCCAGATTTCATCTGAAATAAAGCTACTTTCGTGAAGCTCGTCTGCGGCACGAAGAATAAATTGTTCATGATCGGTCCAGCAGCCTGCATCGGCTCCAGTCTTAATCCCTTCGATCTCCTCCGGGGAAAGACCTTCTTCCTGCCCGATGACCGCATGCTGGTGCCACTCGTACTCGGAATCTGCGAGCCACCCGGATCTCAATATCGCCATTTCTCGCTCCCGAGGGGAGAGTGACGACTTCGCCATGATATGTGCCCCGAAGACCAGCCAGCGCTTTGCCAGTTTTTCATGTCGAATGACCGTTCTGAAAACATTCGGGATGTGACCTCGCGTTGACTGCTTCTCCAGAATCTCCCGCTGTTCGTCACTCCATTCCTGTTCGTCGAGCACCGGAACCCTTGGGGTGGTTAATTTCATGCATTTTCTTCCAGATTTCTGATGCAGATCACTATATGTGAATAGCTGTCGAGTCACCATGTGTAATTCGATTGCCAACATGGCATTAACACGAGGGTTTCGACAATGAGTGAATTGATTCTGCACCAGTACGCTGAGTCGCTTTTCTCTGAAAAAGTGAGATTGCTTCTGGGCTACAAGAGGGCAAGTTACAGGATGGTCGAGATCCCGATGATTATGCCGCGCCCATATTACATTCCGTTAACCGGTGGCTATAGAAAGACGCCGGTACTACAAATCGGCTCCGATATTTACTGTGACACTGCACTGATCTGTCGGGTGATTGACGACATGTATCCGGAAAACACAATCTACCCGGAGGCTCAGGCAGGTACGGATAATGCTGTTGCTCAATGGACAGACTCCTTTTTCCTTAAGGTCTGTGCAGGATTGGTCTTTCAACCGAAAGCTGCAGCAGCCAATCCTTTGTTCCAGGATGAAGAAAAGCGGAAGGCGTTCGTCGCGGACAGGATCAATCTGACAGGCGGCTCGAATGATCTGCAGATGGCATTGGAAACCGCAGAACCTTATTTCCTCGCCCATCTCGATCGGCTCGACACACAGCTCGGTGGCAGTCAGCCTTTTCTCGGTGGCGAAACTCCGTCGATCGCCGATTTTTCAACCTATCACAACTGCTGGTTCGTCAATGAGCGCGATGTTCTGCGGGATATGTTTGATCCCTTTCGTCACGTGATTGCCTGGTACGATCGAATGGTTGATTTCGGCCATGGTGAATTCGAAATGATCAGCGGTGCCGCTGCACTTGATGCAGCGATCAGGTCAGAACCGGATGAAGTCCCGGAATCTGTTTTTGTTGAGGATTTTGAGGTAGGTCAGGAGGTTGATGTCTTGCCAATTGACTATGGGCGTCAACCGGTACGAGGTGAACTCCTCATTGCTGGGCTGGACGAGATCGCCGTTGTCAGGAATGACGATCAGGCGGGTCGTATGGTGGTTCACTTTCCTCGAATGGGATTTGAAATACAGCCAGTTAACTAGTTTTCGTCCGAAAAGGCAGTTTTCAGAACGAATTGATGCGATATTCCAGAGGCGTTAGTTTGTAAGTTAAATAGTTATCAGGAAACTAGCACCACGGTTTTGAGTTCTCGGATGAGAACTAGGTAAGAGGCGGTAGACTCTTTTCTGCCATTCTCACAAACCAGGTCGCACCAATCGGCAGGATGTTGTCGTTAAAGTCATACCCTGGGTTGTGCACCATGCAAGATCCTTCGCCATCACCGTTGCCAATCCAGAGGTAGGCACCCGGTTTCTCTTGCAGCAAAAAGGCGAAATCCTCTGAACCCATCGAGGGTTTTGGGTCGAGGTTAACATTCTCGGCACCCACAATTTCTGCGGCAACTTCGCCGGCTAACAGCGCTTCTTGCTCGGTATTAATGGTGGGTGGATAACGCCGTTCATAGCGGAAATCGCAGTTAGCACCCCAGGCGCTACTGATTTCTTTCGCAATCCTTTTCATGACAGGTTCGAGCTGCTTCTGGACCCGCGGTGAGAAGCAGCGGGTACATCCACTGATCTGAACTTCGTTCGGGATAACGTTATAGGTGTCGCCGGCATGAAACTGCGTGACGGAAACCACGGTAGGTTCACTCGGGTTGACTATGCGGCTGACAACAGTC